>NZ_RZRA01000380.1:0-4949 GCF_003998945.1 Mesorhizobium sp. M7A.F.Ca.CA.003.01.2.1
GTCGAGTTGTTCGAAGACGATCCAGTCGGCGCCCTCGCAATCGACGAGGAAGGCGTCGATATGGGTGATGCCGTTGCGGTCGAGCAGCGTCAGCAAGGTCTCGGATGGCACCTCGATGTCCCTGAGATGCGGCGCGAACTTGTTGAAGTTGGCGTCGGCCTCGCCCCAGGCATTCTTGCCCGACATCAGATTGGTGTCGGTGACCGACGAACAGCCGATGAATTCGATGGGCAGCGTGCCGGCCTCGAGCGCGGCGGCATCGAAAGTGTGGACGGTGATCGTGCCCTTTGTCTTCGTCACCGCCACCGGCTCGATGATGAAGCGGCTGATGTCGGGGTAGTTGGCGCGCAGCCGTTTCTGATTGTAGGGGATCGGCTCGACCAGCATCGCGCGTGCACCGGGAATCCTGTGCAGCCACGGCGTCACATCGTCGAAGAGCGCGCCGTCGCAGGCGCCGACATTGACCATCTGGAACGGCCGCCCCGCCCCACCAAACCGCGCCTTCAGCGCTGCCTTGGCCAGGAATTTCGTGCCGCGCAGCGACGGCCCGCGATCGAGAACGCCACTGGGAAGACCGAGCGACAGGGCAACGCGCGCCAGGCTGGATAGCGAACTCATGACTTGTCTCCGGGAATGATTTGCATGGCAGCGCGATTCTGGCCGCGAGCCACGGCCGCCCACAACGCCATGAACGGCGTCGCCAGCAGCAGGAATGGCGGGATCAGATGCGGGAAATAGATGCGCGTGTCGTGGATCGGGAAGACGGTGAACTTCGCCAGCGCGCCGAGCACCAGTGCCGCGAACAGGATGCCGGCGCGGCGGTCGAGGCGGAAGCCGGCGCGGTCGGCAGCAAACCAGCCGGCCAGTGCCAGCACCGACACGCCGACCCAGCTGTTCAGGCTGACGGCACGCAGCAGCGAGGTGGCAAATGCCCTGAGATAGGCAACGATGGAGAATGGCGGCTCGAACCCGTCCATATTGTAATGCTGCTCGATGCTGGAGAACCACAGATGCGGCCACCAGCCGGGATGATGCGCCCAGTGCGAGATGGCGAAATAGGCAACGAAGGAAGCGGCAAAGCCGGCCAGCGCGCCCCATGCCCTCTGCCGGAACGCAACCAGCAGCACAGCAAAAACAGCAAGGAAAACAATGTTGTCCGGGCGCACCATGAAGGCGAGGAAGAGCAGGATCGCCGTCGCCACCTCGCGGCCGCGGACATAGGCATAAAGCCCGCCCAGCAACAGCGCCGATGTGAGCAGATCCGGCGTTGAGGCGCGCGCCGCATCGCCGAAATCGGCCATGATCAGCACCGCGCCGACCACCGGCGCCAAGGCCAGTGCCCCCTCGGAGCGCAGCCACATCAGGGCGATCGCGCCGAACAGCAGCACGGAGAACACTGAGACCAGGCGCATCGCCTCGACCGGCGACATCACCGCGCTCATCGTCGACAGGATCTCGGCATAGAGGAACTTGATCCGGTACATGCCGAGCAATGAATGGAAGTCGGCGGCATTCTCCGCCATGTGGCTGCGGAAGCCGCCGCCATCGTCGGTCAGCGCCTTGTAGTCACCGGCCGACACGCCCGATTTGACAGTGTTGTAGGCATAGTCATGCAGCGCCTGTGCATCGGGATAGGTGCCTTCCTCCGCTATGGCGAGATAGGGCAGCATGTCCCAATTGGCGTCGGGCATCACCCACGCGGTGAACGCTGAAAAAAGAATGTAGAGCGCGAAGGCCGCGGCGCCGATCGGTGCCGCCAGCCGCGCATAAGTCCCCACGCCCCACGCCAGACCGGCCCCGGTGAGCCGGTCGAGTGGGTTCTGTGGAGCGGGCGACTTGGTCAGCATGTCTACTCAGCGAGTTTCGGTTTAACGGACCTGGCTTTTGACGAAATCCTTCACGATCGACACGATGCCGCGCGACAGCAGACTGTCGAAAGCATCGACGAAACGATCGACATGCTCACGCTGGCAGATCAGCGGCGGCTCCAGCCGGATGACGTTGCGGTTGTACTCGGTGAAGGCGACCAGCACGTCGTAATCGCGCAGCAGCAGCGCGCCGACGAAGCCCGACAGCGAGCCCTTCAGCTTGTCGTCGAGCACGCTGACGATCGGCCGCAGCACCATCGGCAAGGTCTGCGAGAAGTCGTGGAACTCCAGGCCGACCATAAAACCCTTGCCGCGCACATCCTTGATGATCTTCGGGTACTTTTCCCTGAGCGCCTGCAGGCGCTGCAGCAAATAGTCGCCGGTGACGGCGGCATTGTCGATCAGCCCCTCGTCGTAGAGCACGTTGAGCCCCTCGATCGCGGTGACGCAGGCCTCGCCCATGCCGCCGAAGGTCGCCATGGCATGGATCATCGCCGTTTTCGGCGTGCCATAGGCCTTCATGTAGACCTCGCGCCGCGCGATCATGGCTCCCACCGCCGCCTTGCCGGCGCCGAGCGACTTGGCCAGCGCGGTCACATCGGGAATGACGCCGTAATGCTCGAAGGCGTAGAAGCGGCCCGAACGGCCGTAGCCGCACTGCACTTCGTCGGCGACCCACAGCACGCCGTACTGATCGCACAGCGCGCGCAGCTTCTGCCAATATTCGGCCGGCGCCTGAATGATGCCGCCACCGCCCTGGATGGTCTCGAGCACGATGACCCCGACCTCCGGATCGGAGCGGAACAGGCGCTCGACCGCCTCGATGTCGGCGAACGGGATGCGGACCGTGTTTTCCGCCACCTTGAAGTCAGCGCGGTAAAGCTGGCCGTCTGTGATGCCCAGCACGCCCTTGGTCTTGCCGTGGAAGGAATTCTCGGCATAGACGATCTTCGGCCGCTTCGGACCGGCCGCGCGCTCGGCGAGCTTCACCGCCGCTTCCATCGCTTCCGAGCCGGACGAACCCAAAAATACCATGTCGAGATCGCCGGGCGAGCATTTGGCGATGTTGTGCGCAAGCGCTGCCGCATATTGCGACATGAAGGCGATGGCGATTTCCTGGCGCTTCTCCTCCTGGAATTTCTTGCGTGCTTCCAGGATGCGCGGATGATTGTGGCCAAAGGCCAGCGAACCGAAGCCGCCGAAGAAGTCGAGGATCTTGCGGCCGTTCTGGTCGATGTAGAACATGCCTTCGGCACGCTCGATCTTGATCTTGTGGAAGCCGAGCAGCTTCATGAAGTGGAACTGGCCGGGGTTGAGATGCGCCTTGAACAGGTCGGTCATGCGGGCGACATCCATCGCCTTGGCTTGTTCGACGCTGATCAAATCGGGCTTGGCGATGGTGACAGGCGACAGCGCCGGCGCGCTGACCATGGTGCGCAAATTGGTCTGTTCGGGCTTGGCCATGACGGTCATTTCAATCTCCTGTCTGCGCGCACGACCAGGATCGGGCGCAACGAAAGCTGTTTTTGCAAGCCGCTATTCGGCGGGCACATGTTTGGTGGCGACGGCGTGACCGGCTTTCTTTGCGCGGTACTCGCTGTAGGCGGCGATCAGCATGTCCTCGTCGCGATATTGCGGCACCCAGCCGAGCTGACGCCCGGCCTTGGACACGTCGAGCACGCAATCCTCGTCGGCGATCAGATACTGTTCCGGGTCCATGATCGGCATGTTCAAGAGGTCAAGCAGGTCCAGCGTGCGCTTGACCGCCCAGCCCGGTGTCGGGATCAGGATCGATTTCGAGCCGGCATGCCTGATCAGATCGCCGAGCAATTTCTTGACCGGCGGCGGATTGAGCGAACCGAGATTATAGGCCTCGTTTGGCACGCCGGCCTTCCAGGCCGCGCGCGCAGCCTCGGCGCAGTCGAACACCGAGATGAACTGATAAGGATTCCTGCCCGAACCGATCATCGGCACGGGAAGGTTCCAGTCGATCAGCTTGAACAGTTTTTCCAGAATGCCGAGCCGGCCGGGACCGATGATCAGGCGCGGGCGAAACAGCGAGATCGACATGCCGCGCTTGCGCCATTCGGCGGCGAGCTCCTCTGTCTTCTGCTTCGACCAGCCATATTCGCCCAGCGGCGCCACCGGGTGCTCCTCGGTCATCGGCTGCGTGACCGTGTGGCCGTAGATCATGTCGGTCGTGTAGTGGACGAGTTTTGACGCACCGGCTCCGTCCATGGCCTGCATGATGTGCTCGGTGCCATGGAAATTCACAGGGAAGAAGAAATCGTGCCGCTTGGCGCGCACCTGGATCGGCGATAGCATCTTGGCCGACAAATTGTAGACCATGTCGTCGGCCCTGAGCCCAACCGCGGTGACCGAGGTCGGGTCGGTGACGTCGCATTGGATAAAGCGGACGGTGCGGTAGTGCGGCAGGTCGCTCTTGACGATGTCGGCGACGACAACCTCTTCACCATCGGCCACAAGTTTCGGGGCAAGATGGCGGCCGACGAAACCGTCGCCGCCGAAAATCACATGTCTCATCGAACGATCTCGTTTGCTTGGATCTTGTCGGGCGTGATGGAAGCGGTCTGGTCCTCATGCCCTTGCTCACCCAAATCCCGCCCACTTTGCGCGATCAGCACCGTGCCGACGCAGATGAAGGCGATACCGGCGATCCGCCAGCCATTGAGGTCCTCGCGGAAGACGAAATAAGCGAAGATGGCGACGGCAACATAGGCGAGGCTGAGGAACGGGTAGGCGAAGGAGAGCTCGACCTTGGACAGCACATAGAGATGCGAGGCCATCGAGATGACGAAGGTACACAGGCCAAGGAACACCCAGGGGCTGAAGACGATCTGCAGCAGCTTGACGAGCGGATTGACGCCCTCGAACGAGATCGGTCCGAGCGACATCATGCCTTGCTTCAGCATCAGCTGCGCGGCGGCATTGGTCATGACGGTAAAGAGAATGAAGACGATGTATTTCATGTGTTCCAAGCCACCCCTTCGCGCTTCCTATTACAAACCCGCAAACATTTGGTGAAGTCCCAACAATATTTTGAGTAAATCTCGTTATTAA
>NZ_RZRA01000381.1:0-4941 GCF_003998945.1 Mesorhizobium sp. M7A.F.Ca.CA.003.01.2.1
CGACTGCACCGAGCCCTTCTCGGCATCGGTGTGGTAGACCAGCAGCCGCGGCAGATAGAGCATGCCCGCCATCCACGAGATGACGGCGAGGATATGGATCGCCTTGGCCCAGGGGTAAAAACTGTCGGGTGCCGCGAAATACAAAAGCGCGGTGAAAACGATCAGCACGGCGATACCTGATATCATGCGCATCATCGCCTGGCCGGTGCTGTTCGTGTTGTTCATCTGAGCCATCAGCGTGTCGCGCTCCGCACCTGTTTCACCATCGCCTCGACATGGGCGATCGGCGTCTCCGGCGTGATGCCGTGACCGAGGTTGAAGATCAGCGGCCCGTCTCCCAGCGCTCTCAGGATCGCCTCGACGCCATCCGACAGCGCCTTGCCGCCAGCGACGAGCCGCAAGGGATCGAGATTGCCCTGAACCGCACCCGAGCGCTGCAATTCCTTCGCCGCGATCAGGGGCACCGTCCAGTCGATCCCCAGCGCCGTCACGCCGGTCTTCTGTCGATAGGTCCGGTAGCGCGAACCGGCGCCCTTGGGAAAACCGATGATCGGGACATCGGGATAAACCGCCCGCACCCGGCCAACGATCTCGGCCATCGGCTGAACGCAGAACAAATCGAAAGTTTCATCGTCCAGCACGCCGGACCAGGAATCGAAAATCTGCACCACATCCGCGCCCGCCTCGATCTGGCGGATGAGATAGGCGGCCGAATGTTCGGCAAGCACCTTCAGCAATCGTTGAAAGGCCACCGGCTCGCGATAGGCAAAAAGCCGCGCCGGCGCCTGGTCGGGCGTGCCATGGCCGGCAATCATGTAGGTCGCCACCGTCCACGGCGCGCCGCAGAAGCCGATCAGGGTTGTCTCGTCGGGCAATTTGGCCCGCAACCGGCGAACCGTCTCGTAGACCGGTTCGAGATTCACGTGAAACACCTTGCCTTCCAGAGCCAGAATCTGCGGCGCGGTGATCGGCGTCAGCAGCGGCCCTCTGCCCTCTTCGAAACGGACGTCACGGCCAAGCGCATGCGGAACGACAAGGATATCGGAAAACAGGATCGAAGCATCGAAGCCGAAGCGCTCGATCGGTTGCAAGGTCACTTCGACGGCAAGGTCTGGATCATAGCAGAGATCGAGGAACGAGCCTGCTCGCCTGCGTGTCTCCCGATACTCCGGCAGATAACGCCCTGCCTGACGCATCATCCAGAGCGGAGGCGGAAAATGAGCCTTGCCCTTCAGGACATCCAGCATGATCCGGTTCTGGGGCATCGAGCGCTCGCTTCTTCCGGCCTCTTCTATAATCAAAGATTCTTATATCTAAGATTCTTCTGATTCTAAGAGTCTGTTGGTTCTGGTGATTGCCACCTGTCCCGCTTTGCCCCGGAAAACGCCAGCCAACATATTGTCGCGTGCTTCTTTTTCCCAGATGTAGGGTTCTGGGGATAGGTCGGAATCGATCAATCGAGTCAAAGCGTTAGGCAGAGCGGTGAAAGGCAGGTCCTGTGGACGGACTGTAGGCGAAAAAAGCCGTCCCCAAACTTGTCCCCAGTCGCCCGACGAAGCTGACAGCGCATCGAATTGTGGACAAACTGCCATCTGATACAGTCGCCTCCGACCGCCCCCTCTTTTCATCCCGCTTTATCCACAGAAGCCCACAGCCCCAGGTGACCCCCTGTGAACAAACCCCAGAGCTTCTTCCACCTGCACCTGATTTCCGACGCGACCGGCGAAACGCTGCTCGCCGCCGGCCGGGCGGCTTCGGCACAATACAAGGATGCGCGCGCCATCGAGCATATCTATCCGCTCATCCGCACCGAAAAGCAGGTGGCGAAGGTGTTCGAGGATATAGAGGAAGAGCCGGGCATCATCCTCTATACGGTCGTGGACCAGAAGCTGGCGCGCGGCATCGACGAGCGCTGCGCGGCCATGGGCCTGCCCTGTGTGTCGGTGCTGGAGCCGGTGCTGACCGTGTTCCAGTCCTATCTCGGCACCCCCGCCGGCCGCCGCGTCGGCGCCCAGCATGTTCTCGACGCCGAATATTTCCGCCGCATCGACGCGCTCAATTTCACCATGGACCATGATGACGGCCAGCTGCCGCTCAACATGGACGATGCCGATGTCGTGCTGATCGGCATTTCTCGCACGTCGAAGACGCCGACCAGCATCTATCTCGCCAACCGCGGCATCAAGACCGCCAACATCCCGATCGTGCTCGGTGTGCCGGTGCCGGAAAGCCTGGTTGCCGCCAGCAAGCCGCTCATCGTCGGGCTGATCGCCACCGCCGAGCGCATCTCGCACGTCCGGCAAAACCGCATCCTCGGCAACAGCAGCTCGTATGAGGCATCAGACTATGTCGACCGCGCGGCGATCAGCGAAGAACTCGCCTACGCCCGCAAGATCTGCACGCGCCATGGCTGGCCGATGATCGACGTCAGCCGCCGCTCGATCGAGGAAACGGCGGCGGCCATCGTTGCCCTGCGGGGGAAGAATAGATAGGGCAGGTAAGATAAGTGAGCACCAGCACCCCTCATCCGACCTCGCTTCGCGAGGCCACCTTCTCCCACAAGGGGAGAAGGAAGAACGTGGCACCGTCGTCTCCGCAAGATACCGCCAGTTGGCGATTTGCAGCGGCGTACGCGCGGGACTTCCCTTCTCCCCTTGTGGGAGAAGGTGGCCGAGCGAAGCTCGGTCGGATGAGGGGTGCGTGACGGAGCGCCAACATGGGTGAATCAGCATGATCGAAAAACTCATCCTTGCTTCCGGCAGTCCGTTCCGCAAGGCGATGCTGGTCAATGCCGGCGTCGATGTCGAGGCGGTGCCGGCCGATGTCGACGAGCGCGCGCTCGAGTCGCCTTTGCAGGATAGCGGCGTCTCGCCCGAGGACGTCGCCCTGGTGCTGGCCGAGGCTAAGGCGACCGAAGTCAGCGAGCGCAGGCCGGGCGCCCTGGTGCTGGGCTGCGACCAGACGCTGTCGCTCGGCGACGAGGTGTTCCACAAGTCGGCTGACATGGAGGGTGCCCGCCGTCATTTGCTGGCGCTGTCGGGCAAGACCCATCAGTTGAACAGCGCCGCCGTGCTGGTTCGCGACGGCAAGGTTCTGTGGCGGCATGTCGGCATCGCCTCGATGACCATGCGCAAGCTCGATCCCGCCTTTATCGGGCGCCATCTCGCCCGTGTCGGTGCCAAGGCGCTGGGAAGCGTCGGCGCCTATCAGATCGAAGGCGAAGGCATTCAATTGTTCGAGAAAATCGAGGGCGATCATTTCACCATTGTCGGCCTGCCGCTGTTGCCGCTGCTGGCCGAACTGCGAGACCTGGGGGCGATCGATGGCTGAGGCGTCGAAAAAAGCCTTCGTGTCGGGCCATCCGGTCAAGCATTCGCGCTCGCCGAAGATCCATGGTCACTGGCTGGCCAAACATGGCATCGACGGAAGCTACCAGGCCATCGATGTCGCGCCGCAAGACTTTGCCGTGTTCGTGGAAACATTGCAGGCAAACAATTACCGCGGTGGCAACATCACCATCCCGCACAAGGAAGCGGCCTTCGCATTGGCCGAACGCCGCGACCAGGCGGCGCAAGAAATCGGCGCCGTCAACACGCTGTGGTTCGAGGACGGCATCCTGTGGGGCGGCAACACTGACGGTCACGGCTTTGCCGCCAACCTCGACGATCATGCACCGGGCTGGGCAAGCAAGGGTCCGGCGGTGGTGCTCGGCGCCGGCGGCGCGTCGCGCGCCGTCATCCATGCGCTGAAGGAGCGCAGCGTTGCCGACATTCGCATCGTCAACCGCACTCTGGCCCGAGCGCAGGAATTGCGCGATCGTTTCGGCACCGGTGTCTCGGCGCATGGCATGGCGGCGACCAACGAACTGCTCGGCGATGCCGGCCTGCTGGTCAACACCACCGCGCTCGGCATGCATGGCAATGAAGGCCTGTCGGCGGATCCCGCCCGGCTGCCCGACCATGCCATCGTCACCGACATCGTCTATGTGCCACTGGAGACGCCGCTGCTTGCGGCCGCCCGAGCGCGAAATCTGAAGACGGTCGACGGTCTCGGCATGCTTCTGCATCAGGCCGTGCCTGGCTTCGAGCGCTGGTTCGGCATCAGGCCGCGGGTGACGGCCGAACTTCGGGCCCTGATCGTCGCCGATCTGGTGCCGAAGCCATGATCGTGCTCGGCCTCACCGGCTCGATCGGCATGGGCAAGTCGACCACAGCCAGGATGTTCACTGACGCCGGCGTGCCGGTCCACGATTCCGACGAGACGGTGCATCGCCTCTATGCCGGCAAGGCAGCACCCCTGGTCGAGGCCGCCTTTCCCGGCACCACATCCGCCGGCATGGTCGATCGTGCCAAACTTGGCGCGCGCGTGCTCGGCGATGCCGCGGCGCTGAAGCGGCTGGAAACCATCATCCACCCGCTGGTGCGCGCCGATGCCGATGCCTTTCTGGCCAGGCATCGTGGATCAGGCGCGCCGATCGCCGTCCTCGACATCCCCCTGCTCTTCGAAACCGGCGGCCGCAACCGCGTCGACAAGGTCGTCGTCGTCACCGCCCCGGCCGAGACCCAGCGCGAACGCGTGCTGGCGCGGCCGGGCATGACGGAGGAAAAGCTGGCGTCGATCCTGGCCAAGCAGGTGCCGGACGCGGAAAAACGCCGTCAGGCCGATTTCATCGTCGACACCGGCCAGGGGATGGACGCCGCGCGGGCGGAGGTCGCTGCAATCATCAGCCAGCTGATAGGGGTTGGCAAGCCAGGTGGTTGAGCCCACCGCTCGACCGCCAGCTGTCGATGTGAGAGCCGCTTATCTGCCTGCCGGCTTTGCTCCTTCCTCCCCCTCCGGAGTTGGGGACGGCATTCGCCAAACGCGCAGTAGCCGCAACCCAGGCACAATCTGGCAAGCAAGAAAACCTAGGCAAGCGGCAAAGGTCGACCCCCCCTCCGT
>NZ_RZRA01000382.1:0-4940 GCF_003998945.1 Mesorhizobium sp. M7A.F.Ca.CA.003.01.2.1
CGTGACGACAACGCAACGCCGCGCAAGATGCGCGGCGAGGCCGAACTGCTGATCGCCACCTTCGCCATTCCCGTCTGCAAGGTCTTCCCGCAGGGCTTCATGCCGCCGCGCGATCCGGCGCAATTGAGCGCCCTGAAGACCGGAGCGGCCGGGTGAAGGGTCGCGCATTCATCGCCGTTGTTCTGTTCGGGCTGGCTGTCCTTGCCGGCTGTGCCGGTACTGGTCGCAATGCCTGCGATCTCCTGCAAGGCCAGAGCGCTTGCGCGCGACCCGCGCTCTCCGCGGAGACAGCTGGGCCGCGGATCGCCGCCGCGCAGTTTTTCGGCGACGCCGGCACCAGCGACTACGAAAAACGCTTCCTGGCGCTGCTCGCCCGCCATCAGCTTGGCGCCATGGACCGCGCCAACGGCACCGGCCCTTTCGGCCACGACCGCCATGAGATCGCCAACAGCGATTTCCAGGCGACCTACCGGACGCTGCAAAAACTGGCCGGGCCGGTTGCCGAAACGCATCTGCCGCCGGCCGACGCCAACAGCGGCGAGGGTCATTTTGACGGACGCTGGCGGGTGTCGCGACAGACGCTCTACATCGATGCGGCGGCGCGGCCTTCGGCGCCCAAGACCTTCGATTTCTCCGGCCTGCAAGCGCGCAGCGTCGAGATCGTGCTGCGCCAGGCCGGCAAGCAACCGGCCGACATCGAAGGCGTCTGCGACGGCACGCTGGCGATCCGTGCCGGCGGCGCTTCACGCACCATCGCCACGGGCACGGCATTTCGCTTTCGCCTGTCCGGCGAGGACGATACGGTCAGCCTGTTTCCAAGTGACGGCCTGAACCGCTGCGCGGCAAGAATCCGCTCCAGCCTTGCTCCGGCCGGCGCGCCGCTCACCATCCGACGCGAAGAGACCGCCGATCCGGCGCTTGCCGCTTTCGACAGTCGCTACGAGCGTTGCCCGACGCCAGACCCAACCGGCCTCGATCCTCTCAGCCGCGCCTTCTATGCCAGCCGTTGGCTGTCGCAGACCTGTGCCTTGCCGATCGGAAAGCCGCGCCTGCTGCGCAAATCGCGCGACGGCTTCAACGCCAAGGTCGAGGCGCTGATGGGAGCGCCGCTGTCCGACAGCGCCATCGACAAGGGCGACCCGGAGCTGCCGCTCGACTTCTCCAGGGCCCCAAAACTGAAGCTGATCTATCTGTCATCCCTGGAGTTCAAGGCCGACTTCTCCGGCCGCATCATCGAACGGCTGATCCGTCATCATGCAGCCCTCGGCACCAAGGTGCGCATCCTGGTCACCGACGTGCTGGAGCGCGACAAGGACGACGCCATGCTGCATCGGCTGGCGGCCGAATTCCCCAATGTCGGGCTGCAGGAATATCGCTGGCGGGCGGACCGGGGCGCGCCGATCGACGAGCAGATTTCACAATTGCACAAGGTCCATCACGTCAAGATGCTGGCGACGCTTGCCGACGATCCACGGCGGTCGCGCGCCATCATCGGCGGCCGCAACATCCATGACGGCTTCCTGTTCCACCAGCCGATCGATCTGTCGCGCTATCCAGACCTTGAGCAATACGGCAAGACCGACGGGTTGTCGCTGAACTACTATTCGAACTGGAGCGACTTCGACATCGAGTTCGCCGATCCGGCCACGGTCGAGACCCTTGCCGCGCATCTTTCGACAGTGTGGCTGCGCGACGCCGACACCAATCTGGCGCGCCCCTTCTCCATTCCGGTCCGGTCCGACGGCGCCCGTCCTTCAGGCACGGCACGACACTTCATTTCGGTGCCTTACGAGGATGGCCATGCGCTGGAGGACTATTTCGTCGAGTTGGTCGACGCCGCCCAGCACCATATCCAGATCGTTAATCCCTACCTCAACCTGACGCCCAAGCTTGCCCAGGCTGTTGACCGGGCGCTCGCCCGCGGCGTCAGGATCGACATTGTCGGCCGCATCGATCTCAAGGGCGATATCGGCGGCAAGTTTCTCACCGCGCTCAACAAGCTGTTTGTCGAGAAATATGGCGATCGCATCAACATCCGCGAGTTCAAGGCGCCTGACGTGGTGCTGCATTCCAAGATCATGATGATCGACGAAAGGCTGGTCGCCATCTCGTCGGTCAACCTCAACAACCGCAGCTTCTTCCACGACAGTGAGAACGGCATGATGGTGCTCGATCCGGCCTTCTACACCAGGATGAAGCCGATCTATGACGACTATGTCGCCCACTCCAAACCGGTCGCCACCAATGTGACGATCCCGTGGGCCTACCGGCTGCTTTTCGACGAGGACTGGGTCCGGCAGGCGTTCTGACTCTCTAGCGCAGATAGCGCTCCTGCGCGAGGTCGCGGACGTCGATGTCAGGCACCCGGTTGGAGATGATGTCGGCCAGCACCTTGCCCGAGCCGCAAGCCATGGTCCAGCCGAGCGTGCCGTGGCCGGTGTTGAGATAGAGATTGGAAAGCTCGGTGCGGCCGATCAGCGGCGGACCATCCGGCGTCATCGGCCGCAGCCCGCACCAGAACGTCGCGTCCCGCATCGCGCCGGCGCCAGGAAAGAGATCGCCGACCGAGTGTTCCAGCGTGCGCCGCCGCGATTCGTGCAGCCTGAGGTCGAAGCCGGAAATCTCGGCCGTACCGCCAACCCGGATGCGGTCGCCAAGCCGGGTGATCGCCACCTTGTAGGTCTCGTCCATCACCGTCGAGACCGGCGCCGCCGCCGCGTCCTTGATCGGCACGGTGATCGAATAGCCCTTGACCGGATAGACCGGGATCGGCCGCTTCACTCGGCGCATGAAACCCGCCGAATAACTGCCCAGCGCCATCACATAGGCGTCGGCGGTCTTCCAGCCCTTGCTGGTGCTGAGATTGGCAATGCGGTTGCGGCTGCGGATGACGCGCCAGATCGTCACGTCGTACTCGAACTTGACGCCACGGGCCACACAGAGTTCGGCCAGCCTGTCGGTGAACATCTTGCAGTCGCCGGTCTCGTCGTGCGGCAGCCTGAGGCCGCCGACGAACTTTTCGCGCACCCCGGCAAGGCCAGGCTCAGCCGCGATGCAACCGTCCTGGTCGAGGATCTCGTAAGGCACGCCATACTTCTTCAGCACCTCGACATCGCCGCCGGTGCCGTCAAGCTGCTTTTGCGTCCGGAACAGCTGCAGCGTGCCCTGGGTCCGCTCGTCATAGGCGATGCCGGTCGCTTCGCGCAGCGCCTTGAGCGTATCGCGGCTGTATTCGGCCAGCGGCACCATGCGCGCCTTGTTGATCGCATAGCGCTCGGCCGTGCAGTTGCGCAGCATCTTGATGAGCCATGTCCACATATGCGGATCGAAGGCCGGCCGCACCACCAGCGGGCCATGCTTCATCAGCAGCCATTTGATCGCCTTCAGCGGAATGCCGGGCCCGGCCCAGGGCGAGGCGTAGCCGGGCGAAATTTCGCCGGCATTGGCGAAGCTGGTTTCCAGCGCCGGGCCTTTCTGGCGGTCGAGAACCGTCACCTCGTGGCCGGCCTCGGCGAGAAAGTACGCCGTGGTCACTCCGATGACGCCGCCGCCCAGCACCATGATCTTCATCGTTTACTCCTTGCCGCGTCGCACGCCCTTGAGGACGCCTGGACGCGGCGCATTCCGATTTGCGCATGATCCCCGGCGAAAATCGATGCCGATTTTCGAGATCATGCAGTGTTGCCTGTTCACGCCGCCGCAGGACCGGGGTCGTCGTCCCCTGTCTGCCGCATTCCGGCCCTTTCGCCAAGGGGCCGCCAATCGGCTGCGGCGCTGTAGACGAGGGTGAGCCCATGCGGCCGTCGCGCCTCGGCCTGGGATTTCTCCCTGACGGCACGCCGCGCGGCCTCCGGCTGGTAGAGCACGGTCGCGATCAGGACCGACTCCCGCCTGCCGTCGGCCTGTTCGATCCATGCAGTCTGGCCCTCGGCCATGCCGAGCATGCAAAGCCCCCGCCTTGTCATGATCGACAGGCTGGAGCCGACCGGGCCGCGCACCTCATTCTGCACCAGGGTCCGGGTCTGGGCGGGGCCGGCATCGACACGGAATACCAGCCTGCTGTTCAGCGTCACGATATCGGATCCGACCGAATCCATCGCGACGACCTCGGCCTTGGAAAGCTTGTCTTCAAGCATTGGAACAATCGGATCCGCGAAAGCCCGCCGACGCTCCAACATGATTTCGAGGACGGCGAAGTCCTTTGTCGTCAGCTGGAAATTCGCGCCTGTCATCACCGTCTCCATGATCAGGCCCCCTCCCGCCCGCAGGCCGGCGTATCGACCACTTCGATGGTCGCCGACAGTTCCCGGCCGCCACGGCTGCTCCAGCACACCGTCTGCCCAGCGGTCGCGCCGATGAGCGCCGTCCCCATCGGCGTCAGCACCGAGATCCTGTTTTCACTGATGTCTGCTTCGCCGGGATAGACCAGCGTGACGCGCTGGATGTTGCCGCCATCGTTGCGGATTGTTACCGCCGAGCCCATCCGCACGACATTGGCCGGCATGGAAGCCGCTGCCGTGACAACGGCACGGTCCATCTCCGAAAGCAATTCTTCGGCCGTCTCGGGCACGCGGTCGAGCGACGCCCGCGCCAGGCCCGTCAGCCTATGATGGTCGGCATCGGTGACCAGAAGCCGGCTCGGTGGACGCAATCCTGTTGCATGTTGCATGGCAAACCTCATGACTTGGCGCATCGAACAGACGCGCGCCTGCCGCCGCGCAAACGGTGGCTTGATGAAAAACCGGCAGCCGCGAAGCTGTCTGGCTCGGGAATGATAATGTCAGGTAGAAATGCCCCGGTTCGGACGGACGCCAAAAGGCGACCGCGCCGGGGCTACGATCCCGCGATCGGGCAGACCCTGAACAAGGTTCTGATATAAGCTGGGTTGCTCATGCATGGAGCCTTGCCGACAGGCGTCCGCTTGTCAAGCGCGGCCAAAC
>NZ_RZRA01000383.1:0-4937 GCF_003998945.1 Mesorhizobium sp. M7A.F.Ca.CA.003.01.2.1
GTGATGGAGCGGCGCCTGCTGCGCGGCATCATCAACCCGGCGATGATCGTCACCTGGGTGTTCGGCCTGTGGCTCGCCTGGAAGGGTTTCGGTTTCCAGGGCGGCTGGCTGCACGCCAAGATCGGAGCGGTGCTTTTGCTGTCCGCCGTTCATGGCTATCTGGCCGGCGCGGTGCGCAAATTCGCCGAGGACCGTAATGAAAAACCGGCCAGGCACTGGCGGATGGTCAACGAGATCCCCACATTGCTGATGATCGCAATCGTCATCCTGGTGGTGGTCAAGCCGTTCTGATGCATGTCGCTCAAAAACGGCCAGGAGACTGCGACAGGCATTGATGCGTTTAGGCCTTCATAGGCCATGCAAAACGCAGCTTGCTCTTTCACCCGACCGACGATAAAAGACGGGTCTTCCTTCCCGTCATGCGCCGCCCCTCGTTGTTTTCGGCCGCGCCCGGCATTTGTCGCATCCCGCCGATATTTTCCCAAAGCCTACCCAGACTCCATCTATTCAAGGTCCGTCTATGCAAGAAATGAAACTCGCCGAGTTCAAGAACAAGAAACCGCCAGAGCTGATCGCTTATGCCGAATCGCTCGAGGTCGAAAACGCCAGCGTCATGCGCAAGCAGGAGCTGATGTTTGCGATCCTGAAGAAGCTGGCCGCCCAGGAGATCGAGATCATCGGTGATGGCGTGGTCGAGGTGCTGCAGGACGGTTTCGGCTTCCTGCGCTCCGCCAACGCCAATTACCTGCCAGGTCCCGACGACATCTATATTTCACCGTCGCAGATCCGGCGCTTTTCGCTGAAGACCGGCGATACTGTCGAAGGGCCGATCCGCAGCCCGAAAGAGGGCGAGCGCTATTTCGCGCTGCTCAAGGTCAACACCATCAATTTCGACGATCCCGAGAAGATCCGTCACAAGATCCACTTCGACAATCTGACGCCGCTCTATCCGACCAAGCGGCTGAAGATGGAGATCGAGAATGTCACCACCAAGGACATATCGGCCCGTGTGATCGACCTGGTGGCGCCGATCGGCAAGGGACAGCGCGCCTTGATCAACGCGCAGCCGCGTACCGGCAAGACGGTTCTGATGCAGAACATCGCCCACTCGATCACCGCCAACCACCCGGAATGCTATCTGATCGTGCTGCTGATCGACGAGCGGCCGGAAGAAGTGACCGACATGCAGCGCTCGGTGAAGGGAGAGGTGATCTCCTCGACCTTCGACGAGCCCGCGGTGCGCCACGTGCAGGTCGCCGAAATGGTCATCGAGAAGGCCAAGCGCCTGGTCGAACATGGCCGCGACGTCGTCATCCTGCTCGATTCGATCACCCGTCTCGGCCGCGCCTACAACACCGTCGTGCCGTCATCCGGCAAGGTGCTGACCGGTGGTGTCGACGCCAACGCGCTGCAGCGGCCGAAGCGCTTCTTCGGCGCCGCCCGCAACATCGAGGAAGGCGGTTCGCTGACCATTATCGCCACCGCGCTGATCGATACCGGCAGCCGCATGGACGAAGTCATCTTCGAAGAGTTCAAGGGCACCGGCAACTGCGAAATCCAGCTCGACCGCAAGGTGGCCGACAAGCGCATCTATCCGGCCATGGACATCCTGAAGTCCGGCACCCGCAAGGAAGACCTGCTGGTTTCCAAGCAGGACCTGCAAAAGATCTTCGTGCTGCGCCGCATCCTGGCGCCGATGGGAACCACCGACGCGATCGAGTTCCTGATCGACAAGCTGAAGCAGACCAAGACCAATGCGGATTTCTTCGATTCGATGAACACGTAAGGGGATGGGGTAGCGATCCTTCGCGCCCCCCTCTGCCCTGCCGGGCATCTCCCCCTCTAGGGGGGAGATTACGCCCTTGGTCGTTTTCGGCAATTATCAACGCCGTAAGGTGAACGGAACAGCGAAGCTGCCGATCTCCCCATTTTGAGTGGGCGATGGCCGGTAGGCCAGAGGGGGGCGTCTCTCGCCGGCGGTTAGCAAAACTATCGCCGTCGCAACAATCGCTCGAGCTCTTCAGCATCCGTCACCGCCGGCAAACAAACCTGCCCCGTGCACAACCATGCACCTGCCTTGTCGGTCGGCGGCAGGATTCCACCGGGTAGCAAGGATCGATTCGCTGCCGTACCGATCGGCACGACGATGTCGATGCGGCGCGGGTCCGGGTTTCGATTCGCAACCGGAACGAGCTTTGGATCTGTGAACTCATCCACCAACACCAGCTTGAGCGGCTCGATCGCCAGCGCGCAGGCATTGACGATGCCGGCCTGGCCATAGGCCTGCTGCGCCGCGCGGCCGGCGGCATGCTCGGCGACGTGCCAGGCTCTCTCCTGCAGCTCGAGATTGCCGGTGACGGAGGCGAGCCTGACCAGCGCCTCGATGATCTGGCCGGTGGCGGACGGAATGGCTTCGTCGACATCGCCGCGGATGCGGATCGGCACGTCGGTGCTGTCGGAAGCAGTCAGGTAGTAACCTGTCTTCTCGGCGTCGGCGTGCCAATGCTCGAGCTGCTCGACAAACTGGCCGGCCTGGTCGACATAGCTCCAATTTCCAGTGGCCTCGAACAGCGAGATCGCTGCGTTGGCCATGGCGGCATAGTCGCTGGACAAAGCAGGGAACAGTTTTCTGGCACCGAGCATCGAATGCGGCAGGCGGCCGTCGCGGCTGGCAGCGCTGATATGGGCAAAGGCCTTTGCCGCCGCATCGATCCAGTCAGGCCGCGCCAGCGCCCGGCCGGCCTCGGCAAGCGCCGCGATCATCTGGCCGTTCCAGTCGATGAGGGTCTTTGCGTCAAGGCCGGGCCTGACCCGCTCTTCCCGGACAGCAAGGAGTTTCGCCTTGAGCGCGCTGATCTCTTCGCGGTGGATCACATATTGCGATTGCTGGGACCAGGTTTGGTGGACGACCGGCTCGCCTTCCCAGCCATGCGGGCTGGAGAGCGTGAAGTGCTTGAAAAACAATGCGGAATCGTCGCCAAGGGCGGCTTCGATCTCGTCGCGGCTCCAGGTGTAGAACAGACCTTCCTCGCCGTCGCTGTCGGCATCGAGACTGGCGGCAAAGGCACCGCCGTCGACGCGCATTTCGCGCAGCAGCCAGCCGATCGTCTCTTCGATTCGCACCCGGAACAATTCATTGCCGCTTGCGGCATAGGCCCAGTTGCAGAAGCGGAGGAGCTGGGCATTGTCGTAGAGCATCTTTTCGAAATGCGGCACCAGCCACTCGGCATCGGTCGAGTAGCGGCTGAGCCCGCCGCCGATGTGGTCGTAGATGCCGCCGCGCAGCATCTGTTCGAGGCTGTTGAGGACGTCGTCGCGATGGGCGGCATTGCCATCACGCAGCCAGGACAGCCACAGCGTTTGCATGAACGGCGCGTTGGGAAATTTAGGCGCGCCGCGCAATCCGCCGAGATCACGGTCGATCATGCCGTCGATGCCCTTGGCCAATTCCGCCAGCGTGGCGCGGTCGAGCACGGTTCTGGCATGCGAACCGGCGAGCCTCGCCTCGACATGCGTCGTCAGGCCGTCGGCGCTCTGGTTGAGGCTCGCCCGCTTCTCCCGCCACGCCTTGTCCACCGCCTCCATCACCTGGATGAAGCCGGGGCGGCCGTAGCGCGGCTCGCGCGGAAAATAGGTGCCGCCCCAGAACGGCTTGCCGTCCGGGGTCAGGAACATGGTCAGCGGCCAGCCGCCCTGCTCGCCCATCGAGGACAGCGCCGCCATATAGATCTGGTCGATGTCCGGGCGCTCCTCGCGGTCGACCTTGATATTGACGAACAGACGGTTCATGACGGCGGCGATGCCATCGTTTTCGAAGCTTTCATGCGCCATGACATGGCACCAATGGCAGGCGGCATAGCCGACCGAGAGCAGGATCGGCCTATCCAGCGCTTTCGCCTCTTCGAGCGAAGCCGGCGACCAGGCCCGCCAGTGGACGGGATTGCCGCTGTGCTGCTGCAGATAGGGGCTGGCTTCTTCGGCAAGCAGGTTTTGCGCGGGCAGCGTCACTGGGCAAACTCGGGTGCGATTGGCTGATAGGCGTGAAGCTAGGGCGGTTCAGTAGAGCGGGCAAATGATTTCAGGCGATTCCATCGTAGCGCTGTCGAGCGGCCGGCTGCCTGCCGGCGTCGCCGTCATCCGAATTTCCGGCCCACAGACTCGATTCGTCGTCGAAACGATTGCTGGGGCTATGGTTAAGGACCGCGCGGCGGCTCTGCGCAAGATGCGGGCACCCGATGGAGCCGTGCTCGACACCGGGCTGGTCGTGTTCTTTCCCGGTCCGGCCAGTTTCACCGGCGAGGACGTCGCGGAATTCCACGTTCATGGCGGCCGTGCCGTTGTGGCAAAAATGCTGGAGACGATGACCGGGTTTGACGGCGTCAGGCACGCGGAACCGGGCGAATTCACGCGTCGCGCCTTTCTGAACGGCAAGGTAGACCTGGTCGAGACCGAGGCGCTGGCGGATCTCGTCAATGCCGAGACGGAGGCGCAGCGGCGCTTCGCGGTGCAGAATGCCGACGGCGTACAGAGCGAACTCTATCTCGGCTGGCGCCGCAGGCTGATCCATGCCCGCGCCATGATCGAGGCCGAGATCGATTTCGCCGACGAGGAAGACGTCCCTGGTTCCGTTTCGGATGCGGTCTGGTCTGATGTCAGAACGATGATCGACGAGATCGACCGGCACATCGCCGGATTTCGCGCCGCCGAGATCATTCGCGACGGCTTTGAGGTCGTCATCCTCGGTGCCCCCAACGCCGGTAAGTCGAGTCTGTTCAACGCCCTGGCGCGGCGCGATGCCGCTATAGTAACGGATGAACCAGGCACGACCCGCGACCTGCTTGAAGTGACACTTGATCTTCAGGGGCTGCGTGTCCGGCTTACGGATACGGCCGGGTTGCGCGATGCGCCGGGGAAGGTCGAGGCGATCGGCATCGAGA
>NZ_RZRA01000384.1:0-4926 GCF_003998945.1 Mesorhizobium sp. M7A.F.Ca.CA.003.01.2.1
CCACCATTTCATCGAACAATACGGGCTGCTCGCGGTCTTTGTCGGTTGCATCGCGGAGGGCGAAAGTGCTGCCATTCTCGGCGGCTTCTTCGCCCACCAGCAGGTCTTCGTGCTGTGGCACGCCGTCCTTGCGGCCGGCCTCGGCGCCTTTGTCGGCGACACTTTCTTCTTCATCCTCGGACGAAGCTTTGCCGACCATCCCTATGTCGTCAGATTGCGCAAGCGGCCCGGCTTTCGCCGCGCCTTTCGCCTGCTCAACACCCATCCCGACATTTTCGTGCTGTCGAACCGCTATATCTACGGCATGCGTCTCGTCGGCGGCATTGCAGCCGGGCTCTCCAATATCACAGCGCCGCGCTTCGTCATCCTCAACGCGCTTTCATCGGCGGTCTGGGCGGTGCTGTTCGGTACGATCGGTTATGTCTTTGGACTTGGCGCAGAGCACTTCATCGGCCAGGCGCTGATGCATCACGAACGGTTGCTGATCGGTCTTGGCATCGGCCTGACCGTGGCCGTTGTGGCATGGCTCGTCGCCCGTCACATCGCCAGGAGGGAACGCGCCAGGGAAGGCTGATCGTCAATCCACGCCGAGCGCCTGATCCCCCCGATCGAGGATAAGCGGGACGATCAGGTCTTCCTCGTCGGCAAGATGTCTTGTCAGCATGGCGATCAGCCGGCTGTTTTCGTCGGCATAGGCGTCGGCTGCAAAGCGCTGTCTGTCCTCGCTCTCCTGAAGCGTCTTAATGAAGGCATTGGCCGCCTCGGCATTGCGCTCCAGCCCTTCATGGATGGTGTGGTGGTCGGCATCGAGAATCTCGAAGCCGCGCTTCAAACGGGGCTCGGCCTTGGCGAAGATCGGGAAATATTGATAATCCTCGACATTGTGGTGACCGTCGAGATGCCCAAGAAAATGATTGAGGCGCGGCGCGAACCAGCGCGCGAAATCAGGCGCCGTCAGCCGTCCCTCACGGAAGTCGTCAATGCCGTTGGCCAGCATGCCGCCAAGTTCGCGGAACATGTCGTGCCGCTGCAGCCACATATTGGCGATGCCGTGGACGTTGGCATGGTCCTGCCAGTTTTCACGCGGGTATTTTTCGACGAGCCAGCGCAGATCGTCTGGCAGGCCCACGCGTTCGAGAAGCAGAAAATTGGCGGCCCCGGCCATGACAGTCTCCTTTGGTGACTGCCATATAGGCATCGAAAGGCTAGATCGGTAGCCCAGTGATCCGCTCGATAATGGCGATGCCCCAGACACCGGCGACGATGAGCACCGAAATCAGCACCGCCAGCGAACCGCAATCCTTGGCCAACTGGATGTCGACATTGAACTCGCGGCTGAAAGCGTCGCATGCCGCCTCGATGCCGGTGTTAAGCACCTCGACCATGATCAAGAGCAGCACCGCGCCGATCAGCAAGGCATAACCGCGCCACGAGATCGAAACGAACCAGCCGAGCGGCAGTGCCAGCGCCAGCAGCATCAGCTCCTGCTGGAAAGCCTTCTCGCTGGCGGCCAGCTTGCGAAACGCCCGCACCGAATTGAAATAAGCGTCGATCAGCCGCTGCATGCCAAACCCCTTTGCGAATCACCGGCACGGGATAATGCAATGGCTGGCCAGATCAATGGAATAAGGTGACTTGTCCAAGATTCATTCAGCAACCGGTATGGACGGTGTCGACTTTTCAAACTGCGGCAGCCCGTCGTCGATCGAATAATAGTCGCCCTTGTCACCAACGAAGATATGGCATTCCCCCTCAAGACCTGTCGGCTTGTCGAACGATCCCGCCATGACTGAAACGTAGTCCTGGTCTCGCGGCTTCCAGAACAGCACCGACCCGCATGCCTTGCAGAACCCACGCCTGGCGAAGGTAGAGGCTTCGTACCAGGTGATACTTTCCACGCCATCGATCACGATGTCGACATTGGCAACATTGGTCGCGGCATAGAAATGTCCGCTCTGCTTGCGGCATTGCGAGCAATGACAATAGACGACGCCACGCAACGCTCCGTTCGTTCTGAAGCGGACGGCTCCACACAGACACGATCCCTGGTGACCACCACTCACGTCGATCCTCCTTGAAAGAAAAGTGCCTGGCATCGCCTTCAGGATTCCAGCTTTGCGGCGCACGCACGCAAGCAAATGCGACATGTACTGGCGTGGAGAATGGAGCCGCGGACCTGGCGCATCCGGCTTGGTGCGTTCGGCGTGCAGGCGATCTGCGAGTTTCCGGAAAAGCGCATCGAGTTTTCAAGGGCGGCGTTTGCTGACCCCAGACTCGCCGGCCTGCGCTGGGAACGCGGGCACTGAACCAACCAAAAGAAAAGCGCCGGATTTCTCCAGCGCTTTTTCCGTCAGCCGTTCAGGCCGAAATCGAGCTTAACCGTTCGCAACCTGCTTGTGCTGCACCGGGTGGCTCTTCTTGAGCAGGTCTGACACCAGGAACGCCAGTTCGATCGCCTGGTCGGCGTTGAGGCGCGGGTCGCAATGGGTGTGGTAGCGGTCCTGCAACTCCTCGGCGGTGATGGCGCGCGCGCCACCGGTGCATTCGGTGACGTTCTTACCGGTCATCTCGACATGGATGCCGCCCGGATGCGTGCCTTCGGCGCGGTGCACTTCGAAGAAGGTCTGAACCTCCTTCAGGATGCGGTCGAACGGCCGCGTCTTGTAGCCGGCGGCCTCGATCGTGTTGCCGTGCATCGGGTCCGACGACCACACCACGGAGCGGCCTTCCTTCTGCACCGCGCGAACCAGCTTCGGCAGATGGTCGGCGACCTTGTCGGAGCCGAAACGTGCAATCAGCGTCAGCCGGCCGGGTTCATTTTCGGGGTTGAGCAAGTCGATCAGCTCCAGCAAGCCGTCCGGCGTCAGCGACGGACCGCATTTCAGGCCGAGCGGGTTCTTGATGCCGCGGCAATATTCGACATGCGCATGGTCCGGCTGGCGGGTGCGGTCGCCGATCCAGATCATATGGCCCGAGGTAGCGTACCAGTCGCCGGAGGTCGAATCGACACGCGTCAGCGCCTCCTCGTAGCCGAGCAGCAGCGCCTCATGGCTGGTATAGAAATCGGTCTCGCGCAGCGCGTAGTTGGTTTCCGAAGTGATGCCGACGGCCTTCATGAAGTCCATCGTCTCGGTGATGCGGTTGGCGAGCGACTCGTATTTCTCGCCCTGCGGGCTGTCGGACACGAAGCCGAGCATCCAGCGGTGCACATTCTCCAGGCTGGCATAGCCGCCTTGCGCGAAGGCGCGCAGAAGGTTGAGCGTCGCCGCCGACTGGCGGTACGCCATCTCCTGGCGAGCGGGATCCGGAATGCGCGACTTCGGGTCGAATTCGATGCCGTTGATGATGTCGCCGCGATAGCTGGGCAACGTCACCTCGCCCTTGGTCTCGTTGTCGGACGAGCGCGGCTTGGCGAACTGGCCGGCAACGCGGCCGACCTTGACCACCGGCTGCGCGCCGGCGAAGGTCAGCACCACCGACATCTGCAGGAAGACGCGGAAGAAGTCGCGGATGTTGTCTGCGCCATGCTCGGCGAAGCTCTCGGCGCAATCGCCCCCCTGAAGGAGGAATGCGTCACCGGCAGCGACCGAAGCGAGCTGCTTCTTGAGCTTGCGCGCCTCACCGGCAAAAACCAGCGGCGGAAAGGTTGCGAGCTGGGCCTCCGTGTTCTTCAGCGCTGCAAGGTCCGGATAAGCAGGAACCTGCTTGATCGGCTTTGCTCTCCACGAATTCGGCGACCATTTCGTCATCGCTGCACCCAACGCTCTTTCCAGCGGCCTATACTCCGCCATTCCCGGCCCCAATTGGGGATCGCGGCTCCATACACGAAGCCAATTTCCTATTCTAGACCGGAATTTCAGCGCTGGCGAATGGTCCGAGGCTAGCTACGCCGCCTTCTCCACCAGCCGTGCCAACTGCGTCATGACGACCGCCGAGCCCGCCAGCCTCTTCTCGGCTGTCGGCCAGTCGCGCACGAAGACGACACTGTGGTCCGGCCGGATCTTGGCCAACGATCCCTGTTCGCCAATGAACTTGACCAGCCCGACCGGGTTGGAGAATTCGCGCTTGCGGAAATGGATGACGACGCCCTTCGGCCCGGCGTCGAGTTTTTCGACATTGGCCTTGCGGCAGAGCGCCTTGATGAAGACGATCTTCAACAGATGCTTCACCTCCTCCGGCAGCGGGCCGAAGCGGTCGATCAGCTCGGCGCCGAAAGCGTCGATTTCCTCGGTGTTTTCGAGATCGCCGAGACGGCGATAAAGCGCCAGCCGGAGCTGCAGGTCCGGCACATAGCTTTCCGGGATCATCACCGCCGTGCCGACGGCAATCTGCGGCGACCAGCCGCCATCCTGCACCTCGCCCGAATCCTTCACCTCGGCGACGGCTTCTTCCAGCATCTGCTGGTAGAGTTCGAAGCCGACCTCCTTGATGTGTCCGGACTGCTCCTCGCCGAGAAGATTGCCGGCGCCTCTGATATCGAGGTCGTGGCTGGCCAGTTGGAAGCCGGCGCCCAGAGTGTCGAGCGATTGCAGCACCTTGAGCCTCCGCTCGGCGGTGTCGGTCAGCTTGCGGTTGGCCGGCAGCGTGAACAGCGCGTAGGCCCGCACCTTCGAACGGCCGACGCGGCCGCGCAATTGGTAGAGCTGCGACAGGCCGAACATGTCGGCGCGGTGGATGATCAGCGTGTTGGCGGTCGGAATATCAAGGCCGGATTCGACGATGGTGGTCGACAACAGCACGTCGTACTGGCCGTCATAAAAGGCATTCATGATGTCGTCGAGTTCGCCCGGCGGCATCTGGCCATGAGCCACCGCCACCTTCAACTCCGGCACGGATTCCTTCAGGAAATCATGTATTTCCGAGAGATCGCTTATGCGCGGCACCACATAGAAGGAATGGCCACCGCGATAGCGTTCGCGAAGCAGC
>NZ_RZRA01000385.1:0-4924 GCF_003998945.1 Mesorhizobium sp. M7A.F.Ca.CA.003.01.2.1
AACGTCATGGTGCTCGACGGTGTGCGCACGCCAATCCAGGGTTTCGTGCTCGGCATCCTGATCGTCGGTGCCGTCGGCATGGATGCGGCGCTGCGCAAGCGGGGCGTGGCGTGATGCGTTTTCTTTCGCTTGTCTCGCAGCATCGCGTCGTCATCATTCTCGGCCTGACGCTCGTCATTTCCGCGCTGTTGGTCCCCGGCTACCTCTCGGCATCGACGCTCGGCCTCGGTCTCGACCGGGCGGCGACGATCGGCCTGATCGCGGTCGGCCTGACGGTGCTTTTGATATCGGGCCAGATCGACCTCTCCGGTGGCGCCGTGTTTGCCCTGGCCGGCATCGTATCGGTCATCCTGCAGCGAGAGATCGGCATCCTGCCTGCCGCGATCGCCGGCATCCTGGTCGGTACCCTGGCAGGCGCCATCAACGGCATGCTGGTCGTCGGCCTGAAGGTGAATTCGCTCGTGCTGACGCTCGCGACGATGCTGATCTTCCGCTCACTCGCGCACTGGATCACCAACAGCCAGCCGGTGACCGGAACCGACATCATGCTCTCCCTGGCGCTGGCCAAGATCTATCTCGATGTCTTCACCCTCCGCAGCGTGCTGTTCATCGCCCTGATCGTGCTGCTGCATTTCTGGCTGACGCGCACCATACCTGGGCGCAACGTCTTTGCGGTGGGGTCCAACCCGGCGGCTGCCAAGGAAAGCGGTATCGCCTCGGACCGTATCGTCTTTCTCGGCTTTGTCTTTGCCGGCACGCTTGCCGGCCTGGCGGGGGTTCTCCAGAGCCTCGTCACCAACACCGGCTCGCCTGTCTTCGGCTCGGAACTGACGGTCGCCGTCATTGCCGCGGTCGTTGTCGGCGGGACTCGTCTCGAAGGCGGCAAGGGATCCGCGCTCGGCACGCTCGGCGGCGTGCTGACGATCGGCTCGCTGACCATCGCGATGGAGTTCCAGTCCGTTCCCGCATACGTCCAGCAGGTCGTGTCCGGGCTTATCCTGATCCTGCTCGTCGTGCTCGATCGGGCCGTTACCACCAAGGGGAGGGCTCCGGGCACGCGCCCGGCGCTCGTTCGCGACAATCCAATCACTCAAGGAGGAACCACATGATTGGGAGGAAACGCATGATTGGCAAGAAAAGCATGCTTCACGTCGCCGCCATGGCGGCTGTGCTGGCATCGACGGGCTGGGCCAGCGCCAAGACGGTCTGCTACGTGACGGCAGCGGATTCGCATGCCTACGCGACGCCGGCCAACAAGGCGCTTCAGGCGCGCGCTGCGGAACTCGGCATCGAGATCCTGAGCCTCAGCCAGGATTTTGATGTCCAGAAAGGCACCGAGCAGCTCAACACCTGCGTTGCGCGCAAGGTCGATGGCATCATCCTGTGGCCGCTCGACCCGCAGGCATACATACCGGGGCTGGCGCGCGCGCAGCAGGCGAACATTCCGGCGATCCTCATCAATTCGCCGATGAGCGACGATGCCAAGCCGTTCATCAAGTCGTTCACCGGGCCTGATGTCTATGAGGAAGGCAAGCTGGCGGCGGACTCGCTGAGCAAGGCGCTGGGCGGCAAGGGCTCCGTCGTCATCATCGCCGGCCAGGCCGGCAACGGCACCACGATCGGCCGCGTCAGCGGATTTACCGACCGTCTCAAGGAAACCAATGCCGAGATCAACGTGCTCGACACGGTCAACGCCGACTTCGACCAGCAAAAGGCGCTGGTGGTGAGCCGCGATCTGATCACACGCTTCGGCGACCAGATCAGCGGTGTCTACGCCAATGACGACACGATGGCCCGCGGCTTCATCGACGCATGGAAAGAGGCGAACCCCTCCAAGGCCGCACCGCCGATCGTCGGCATCAATGGCCAGAAGGATGCGTTCGAATCGATCCGCACCAATGAGATGTACTCGACCATCGTCCAGTCGCCCGTCGAGGATGGCCGCCTGGCGATCAACACGATGGCCGAGATCATCGAGGGCAAGGAGGTCAAGGACCGGCTGCCGATCCCGCTGACAGTCGTCACCAAGGACAACGTCAACGCGGTCGAACCAGCGTTCTGATGCAGGAAGGCCGGCCCGCTGCACTCGGGTCGGCCTCGCCGCCGATTTCTTGGGGAGAGAAATTCTAATAGCGGCAACGGAATTGGAATAAACTAACTCTACAGAGTTTGTGGAATAAGCAATCTGCACTGGCGATCTGGTTTCCACCCGGACAGGACCACGCCATGCCTACCTTTTTGCGCTCGCCGTCAACCAAAGCAGGCATCTCCGGCCGCCTCCGTCAGGCGACGGGAGACAGGCCATGAGCAAGCACATTCCAGACCGTATCAAGGTGCTCTGGTTTCTGCCGACGCATGGCGACAGCCGCTATCTCGGCACGGCCGAGGGCGGCAGATCGGTCGATCTGCCCTATCTGACGCAAGTGGCGAAGGCGGCCGACACGCTCGGCTACTATGGCGTGCTGTTGCCGACCGGCCGCTCGTGCGAGGATTCCTGGGTGATCGCATCGGCTCTTGTGCCGATGACCGAACGCTTGCGTTTCCTTGTCGCTGTGCGGCCCGGTTTGCAGTCGCCGACGCTGGCCGCGCGCATGACTGCGACGCTGGACCGCATCTCCAATGGCCGCCTGCTGATCAACGTCGTCACCGGCGGCGATCCGCTGGAGAACAAGGGCGACGGCATTTTCCTGTCGCATGCCGAACGCTATGAGGTGACGCAGGAGTTCCTGCGCATATACAAGCGGGTGCTGAGCGGCGAGACGGTCGAGCATGACGGCAAGCATTTCCACATCGAGGACGGAAGGCTGCTGTTTCCGCCGGTGCAGACGCCTTACCCGCCGCTGTATTTCGGCGGTTCGTCCGATGCCGGGTCGACGGTGGCGGCGCAGGAGATCGACAAGTATTTGACCTGGGGCGAGCCGCCCGCCGATGTCGAGCGCAAGCTGGACAGCGTGCGTGAACTGGCGCAGAAGGCCGGCCGCAAGCTCTCTTTCGGCATTAGGCTGCATGTCATCGCCCGCGAAACCACCGAGGAGGCCTGGGCCGCTGCCGACAGGCTGATCAGCCGCCTCGACGACACGACGATCGCCTCGGCCCAAAAAGTCTTTGCGCGCATGGATTCGGTCGGGCAGGCGCGGATGAGCGCATTGCATGGCGGCGATCGTGCCAAGCTCGAGATCGCGCCCAATTTGTGGGCCGGCGTCGGCCTGGTGCGCGGCGGTGCCGGTACTGCCCTTGTCGGCGACCCCGACACGATCGCCGAGCGCATCGACGAGTACCGGCGCCTCGGCATCGATACCTTCATCCTGTCCGGCTATCCGCATCTGGAAGAAGCCTATCGCTTCGGCGAACTGGTGCTGCCGAAACTGCCGACCGACCATCCGGTAAAAGCCGCCGGCTCGTCCGTCAACACCGGTCCGTTCGGCGAGACCATCGCCGGCGACCACCGGCCGAAATCGCTCGCCAGCGCCTCGTGAACGCGCTCCCTCCGGCCCGCCGGTTGCGCGTCGCCATCCTTGGCGGCGGCTTTTCCGGCGCGGCGGTGGCCTGGCATCTGGCGCGGGCACCTCAATCGGAGCGCCTGTCGATTTCCGTCATCGAGCCGCGACCAGCGCTCGGCGGCGGCCTGGCCTATTCCAGCGAGGAACCGTCGCACCGGGTCAATGTCCCCGCAGTCAGGATGAGCATGGCTCCCGATGATCCGCAGCATTTTGCACGCTGGTTGGCTGGCAGCGGAGAACTCGAACACGACCCGGATGCCATCTGGAAGAACGGCGACGCTTTTCCGCGCCGTCGCGTATTCGGCCGCTACGTCGCCGAGCATCTGGCGCCGTATCTCGGTTCCGGCCTTGTCCATCATGTCGAAGGTTCCGCCACACGCGTGACACGCGATGCCAGTGGCGCGGGCTGGACCGTGCACACCTCTGCCGGACCGGTCGTCGCCGATATCCTCGTCCTGGCAGCGACGCATCCGCGGCCCGGAATTCCCAACGCGCTGGCCTCGCTGACGGAAGCGCCAGGTTTCGTCGCCGATCCGTACTCTTCCGCCGCGCTTTCAGGGATCGGGCCGGAGGCGTCGGTGCTGATCGTCGGCTCCGGGTTGACCTCGGCCGACATGGTCGCCGAACTTGACCGCCGTGGCCATCGCGGCCGTATCCTCGCGCTGTCGCGCCGCGGCCTGCGCTCGCGCGGCCACCCGGATATCAGGGGCGAGCCTTTTGGCGACTTTGCATCCGCGCCGGCCACGACGGCGCTCGGCCTGCTCAAGACCATTCGCGCGACGCTGGCGGCCGCGCGCGCCGCCAATGTCAACTGGCAGTCGGTCTTCGATCAGCTGCGCCTCCAGGGGCCGGTGCTGTGGGCCGCACTTGCGCCGCCGGAGCGGGCAAGGCTGGTGCGCCAGCTGCGCGTGTTCTGGGACGTGCATCGTTTCAGGATCGCGCCGCAGGTCGCCGCGGTGCTCGACCGGCGTCATGCCGCCGGTACAGTCGACACCATTGCCGCCAGGCTTGTCGCGTCGAACGACGAGGACGGCAGCCTGGCTGTCAGCTTTCAACGGCGCGGGCAGACCCGGATCGAGACGATGCGCTTCGCTGCCGTCATCAACACCACCGGTCCGGCCCATGGGCAGGCGCTGCAGCTGAACCCGGCGCTAAGCTCGCTGGCGGAAGCCGGCTTGATCAGGACGGACCAATATGGGCTTGGCATCGAGACAGGTCTCGACAGCCGCGCGATCGGCCGGGACGGCGCGGCGGTCGCGACACTCCTGGTCGCCGGCCCGCTGGCACGAGGGACTTTCGGCGAGCTCATGGGTCTGCCGGAAGTCGCCCGCCATGCCCAGGCGGTCGCGGTTGAAATTGCCAAGCTGCTGGTAACGCTGCCGTCAGCGCAGGCCATCGGCCCCAATGCCGCGCACCGTCCACAC
>NZ_RZRA01000386.1:0-4916 GCF_003998945.1 Mesorhizobium sp. M7A.F.Ca.CA.003.01.2.1
GGATATAAGTATGACGGCCGGTGGCGAACAGCTTCTTTTCGAACAGGTTGGCGATGGTCGACTTGCCGGATCCCGACAGCCCGGTGAACCAGAACACGGCGGGCCGCTGGTTCTTCATGTCGGCGCGCACGCGCTTGCCGACATCGAGCGACTGCCAATGGATGTTTTCGGCACGACGCAGCGAGTGCAGGATCATGCCGGCGCCGACCGTGGCGTTGGAGATGCGGTCGATCAGGATGAAGGCGCCGGTTGTGCGGTTTTCGGCGAAGGGATCAAAGGCGATCGGCGTCCGCGTCGAGATGTTGCAGATGCCGACTTCGTTCATTTCGAGCGACTTGGCCGCTTCATGGGCAAAGTCGTTGACGTTGATCCGGTATTTCAGATCGGTGACGGTGGCGCTGGTCTGGTCGGTCTCGGTGCGCAGGATGTAGGAGCGGCCCGGCAGCAGCGCATGCTCGTCGAACCAGACGATGTTGGCGGCGAACTGGTCGGCGACCTGCGGCCGTGCGGCAGGCGAAACCAGCATGTTGCCGCGCGAGATTTCGACTTCGTCGTCGAGGACGAGCGTGACGGCCTGTCCGGCAGCCGCCTGGGCGAGATCGCCGCCATACGAGACGATCCGCTTGACGCGCGAGGATTTGCCCGACTTGGCGACAACGACCTCGTCGCCGGGCGCAACCGAGCCGGAAGCGACCGTGCCGGCAAAGCCGCGAAAGTCGAGATTGGGACGATTGACATACTGGACCGGGAAACGGAACGGCAGTTCGACCATCGCTTGGTCGACCGACACGGTTTCGAGATGCTCGATCAGCGTTGGGCCGGAATACCATTCCATGCTTTCCGACCGACGGCTGACATTATCGCCATAACGGGCCGACATCGGGATCGGCACAATGGTCTGGAAGCCGAGATCGCGCGAGAATTGCCCGTAGTCTTCGACGATCCGGTCGAAAACCGTCTGATCGAAATCGACAAGATCGATCTTGTTGACGGCCAGCACGACGTGGCGGATGCCGAGCAGCGAGGCGATGATCGAATGTCGCCTTGTCTGGCGAAGCACACCCTGCCGGGCATCGATCAGCACGATCGCCAGGTCGGCGGTCGAGGCGCCGGTGGCCATGTTGCGGGTGTATTGCTCGTGACCAGGTGTGTCGGCGACGATGAATTTGCGCTTCGGCGTGGCAAAGAAACGGTAGGCGACGTCGATCGTGATGCCTTGCTCACGCTCGGCCTCGAGGCCGTCGACCAGCAGTGCGAAATCGATGTCGTCGCCCGTCGTGCCATGCTTGCGCGAATCGCGTTCGAGCGCGGCGAGCTGGTCCTCGAAAATCTGCTTGGTGTCGGACAGCAGGCGCCCGATCAGCGTCGACTTGCCGTCATCGACCGAGCCGCAGGTCAGGAAGCGCAGCAGCGACTTCTTCTCCTGCGCCGCCAGATAGTCGCGAACGCCGTCGGTGGGGGCGAGGCTCTTTGCCATGATGTGGCGCATGGTCAAAAGTACCCCTCGCGCTTCTTCTTTTCCATCGAGCCGGCTTCATCGCGGTCGATCAGGCGCCCCTGCCGTTCGGATGTCCGTGCCGTCAGCATTTCGCCGACGATGGCTTCCAGCGTGTCGGCCTCCGATTCGATGGCGCCAGTCAGCGGATAGCAGCCAAGCGTGCGGAACCGCACGAGCCGGTTCTCCACTGTCTCGTCGGGGCGGAGTTTCATGCGCTCGTCGTCCCGCAGGATCAGCATGCCGTCGCGTTCCACCACCGGCCGTTCCTTGGCGAAATAGAGCGGCACGATCGGGATACTTTCCTGCAGGATGTACTGCCAGATATCCAGCTCGGTCCAGTTCGACAGCGGAAAGACGCGGATCGATTCACCCGATGCGATGCGGGTGTTGAATATCTTCCACATTTCGGGGCGCTGGTTCTTCGGATCCCACACATGCTGGGCATTGCGGAAGGAAAAGATGCGCTCCTTGGCGCGCGATTTCTCCTCGTCGCGACGTGCGCCGCCAAAGGCCGCGTCGAAGCCGTATTTGTCGAGCGCCTGGCGCAGCGCCACGGTCTTCATGACATGGGTGTGGGTGTTCGAACCATGGTCGAACGGATTGATGTTGTCGCGCACGCCGTCTTCGTTGACATGAACCAGGAGATCGAAGCCGAGTTTCTGCGCCATCTGATCGCGAAAGGCGATCATCTCGCGGAACTTCCACGTCGTGTCGACGTGAAGAAAGGGAAATGGCGGCTTGGCGGGATAAAACGCCTTCATCGCCAGATGCATCAACACGGATGAATCCTTGCCGACCGAATAGAGCATGACCGGCTTGGCAAAGGCGGCCGCAACCTCGCGGAATATATGGATGGACTCGGCCTCAAGCCGCTGAAGATGCGTAAGCGCTGTTGTCATGGACCGTGGGCGTTCTTTCGTATTTCCAACAGAAGACCTGCCTCAAATCATCGAGCTTTTGCGCCCGGTTCGAGCCTTGTTTCTGGACAATCTTCCTCGTGCCGGCGTTCTAGCAGATCGCCGTTGTCAAGAACAATGCAAGACTGGCCCGGCCGCACATGGTTCGAGAATGAATTTTCCACAGATACCATCAAACCCGGAAATTCCTGCCCGCAAGCTCAACAACCGAGAAAACGCGGGGAAAATATTGCTTGAATGGCCGGCTACGGCTTTCAAGCGACTTCCCTTGGCCGACCGTCGCCTGCCGCCGATTTTCGGTGGCAATCCACCAGATACACTATCGAAAACGGGGGGCGGCCGCTATACCAGCTTCGGCAGCGGGCAAGCGCGTTATGAGGCATGGGCAATTTCGAGGCGAGCGCATTCAACTTCGCTAAACAAGATCCGCCGCATGACACTTGCCGAAAACAGCGAGCCCGAAAATTGAACCGGCTTTCATCCCTCACACAGCAATTCTCGCCTTCGCGGATCAACAACTACTTCTCCATCCTTTGCTTCTTTTTTCCACCGGTTCTGGGGTCGGTGGTCAGCTTTGTGTTCAATTGCGGAGGCCTTTCGTCCGCCCTGCTGATTGCTTTAGGGAAAAGGCGCTTCAACGCCGACCGGCCCATGATCTGGATGACGGTCGCGATCTATGCCTACTGCGCCGCCAATCTCCTGGCGTCCATCGTCAACAACTCGTTTGTCCGGGATGCGCCGCATCTTATCCCGCTCGTCACCTTCCTGTTTTTTCCCGTGTCCTATTCGACCTGGAGCAACACGCAGAAAACCACGCTTGCCCGCATCGTCGTGCTTTCCAGCATGGCCGCCTGCTTTGTCGCGCTGCTCATGGCCGTCATCCAGCAATATTGGATTGGCGTCAGGGCGGAGGGGGGAGCCGGAAATCCGATCGTCTTCGCAACCGTCGTCTGCCTTGCCGTGGTGACGTGTGTGGCTGGCGCCTTGTCCAGTATTGAGCAAGCCCGGACACCCCTCTTCTACGCGACACTGGCCGGGACGATCGCCGTCATCTATTCCGGCTCGCGTACCATCTGGCTGGCACTGCTGATTGCCGGCATAGCCGTCATGTTGATCAACCGGCACAGGCTCAGGGGCAGGAATGCCGTTCGCCTGCTGCTGCTGCTGGCGGCAGTCGGCGTCGTGATCGCCGCTTCCAGCTTCCAGGCGATATCCGGGCGGGTCGACTTTTTGCGCTCCGATTGGGGTGCGCTTGGAGCTAGCGGCAACTACGACACCTCGTTGGGAATACGTGTTGCGCTTTGGGAGATCGGCCTCAAAGCATTCCATGACATGCCACTGTTCGGGCACGGTGTGGGTGCAACCCAGCTTCTGATCAAACAGGGCTTTCATGAGCAGTTCGCGATGGACACAGGCTTCAACCATTTCCACAACGGCTTCCTGACCGCCTTGGTGCAAGCAGGAATTCTGGGCGCCGTGACGCTGGCAGCGATCTTTATCGTTGCCGCTGGAAATGCCGCCCGGGTCTTGCGAAGCAGCAGCGATCCGAACGAGCGGTTCGGCGCCACCATGATTGTCGTCGTGGTGATCACCTATCTGACGGCCGGAATGACAGGCATCCTGGTCGGCCATGACATTCTGGACTCGGTGCTGATGGTCTTCCTGGTGAGCGGAACATATCTCGCCTCCGGACGTCATGTTCCTTTGCTGGACGAACCGGCACTTGCACCAGTCACGCAAGACCTGTCTCGGGCAAGGCCATGAAGGTTCTGGTCACGGGCGCGACAGGTTTCATCGGGCGTCTTGTCGTGCGCCACTTACGCGAAGCCGGTGCCGAGCTTCGCCTCGCCTCCCGCCATCCCGAGAGGCTTGGTTCGGAGAACGAGACTGTGCCGATGCCCGGCTTCGATGCGCCGGCCGCCGCCTTCCTGGAACTGACCCGGCATATGACTGACGTCGTCCATTGCGCTGGCCTCAACAATGATCGGGGAAATGCAACCGAAGCCGATTACCAGGCGGCCAATGTGGAACTGAGCGCAAGGCTGGCGCATGCAGCGGCGGCCCAGATAAGCGGACGTTTCATTCATCTCTCCTCGATCCGGGCGGTGATCGGCGCGCACGTCAGCGCAACGATCGACGAGGACACGCTTCCTGCCCCACAATGCGCCTATGGACGCTCGAAGCGCGAAAGCGAGATCACGGTTTTGGACGCCTATGCGTCGCATGGCCGCTCCGACGCCGCCGTGTTGCGCCTGCCTCCGGTCTATGGAAGTGGCATGAGGGGAAATCTGGCAACGCTGATGCGCCTTGCCGATACGCCGCTGCCGCTGCCGACTGGTGCCTTGACCGGAATCCGTTCGCTGATGTCTTCCGAGGCCGCGGTGCGAGCAGTGTCGCACCTGCTCAGCCATTCCGGGCTGCTTCGCCCGATCTATGTCGGCGCCGATGTGCCGCCGGTCGCCCTCGACGCCGTCATCGCCGTCTTTCGCAGAGGTTTGGGG
>NZ_RZRA01000387.1:0-4905 GCF_003998945.1 Mesorhizobium sp. M7A.F.Ca.CA.003.01.2.1
GGGCAAGATCGTCTACACCCAGATGCTCAACCAGCGCGGCGGCATCGAGAGTGACCTGACGGTCTCGCGGTTGTCCGAGACGGCGTTCTTCCTCGTCGTCCCAGGCGCCACGCTGCAGCGCGATCTGGCTTGGCTGCGCAAGCACGTCGCCGACGAGTTCGTCGTCGTCACCGACGTAACGGCGGCCGAAAGCGTGCTCTGCCTGATGGGCCCGGACGCGAGAAAGCTGATCCAGAAGGTCAGCCCGAACGATTTCTCCAATGAGAAAAATCCGTTCGGCACGTATCAGGAGATCGAAATCGGCATGGGCCTGGCTCGCGCCCACCGCGTCACCTATGTCGGCGAACTCGGCTGGGAGCTCTATGTCTCGACCGACCAGGCGGCCCATGTCTTCGAGGTGGTCGAGGAGGCAGGTGTGGATGTCGGCCTGAAACTCTGCGGCCTGCACACGCTGGATTCCTGCCGCATCGAAAAAGCGTTCCGGCATTTCGGCCATGACATCACCGACGAGGACAATGTGCTGGAAGCCGGCCTCGGCTTCGCGGTGAAGACCGCCAAGGGCGACTTCATCGGCCGTGACGCGGTGCTGCGCAAGAAGGAAGCCGGCCTGTCACGCCGGCTCGTACAGTTCCGGCTGAAGGATCCGGAACCCCTGCTCTTCCATAACGAGGCGATCCTGCGCGACGGTAAGATCGTTGGTCCGATAACGTCTGGCAATTACGGCCATCACCTCGGCGGCGCCGTCGGGCTGGGCTATGTGCCTTGCGAGGGCGAGAGCGAGGCGGATGTGCTGGCGTCGTCCTATGAGATCGAAATCGCCGGCGAGCGTTTTGCGGCGGAAGCCTCGCTGAAGCCGATGTACGATCCGAAATCGGAGCGGACGAGGATGTAGTGCCTTCTCGCCTCCCCCTTTGTGGGGGGGAAGGAAGGGAAAGTCGCCCTCTCAAAACCTTTCCAGCTTCCCTCGCACCTTCGCCAGAAACGCCGCCCTTGTCGCCGGCGTCGAGGCATCCATCAAATAGTGCGCCAGGAAAAACGTCCGGCAGCGCGTGGCGCACAGCGCCCGCATGCCGCGCAGCAGGGTCTTGCGTCCCGGCTGGCCGACGACGACGCTCCACCAGGTCGGCGCGCCGCAGGTGGTGATGACGCCGACCTTGGTTACATGCGTCATCAGCGACTTGATCCGTCCCTTGCCGGTCGGCAGCTTGAAGGCGACGTCCGTCGCCCACACCCGGTCGAGCCAGCCCTTCAGCATCGCCGGCAGTCCGTACCACCAGGTCGGATAGACGAACAGGATCGCTTCGGCCCAGTTGAGCAGTTCGAAATGCGGCTTCAGTGCCGGGTCCTGCGGCGCCTGGTCATTGTAGGAGCGCCGCTCGTCGCAGCCCATCACCGGGTCGAATTTCTCCGCATAGAGGTCGAGCAGCCGCACCTCCCAGCCTCGTCGCATCAGCACGTCGATGGCAGTGTCGCGGATGGCGGCGCAAAAGCTCTCGGGTACCGGATGGCAGTAGACCACCAGTGCGCGCATCAGAACTCATCCATGCGGGCCGCGACCTTGGTCGTGAAAGCCTTGCGCGAGCCGTCGGTAGACAGGTTCATCGCGTAGTGCGCGAGGTAGGTCACCGGCGCGCCCGGTTTGACGGTGGCGCGCAGCATCCGCTTGATCAGCCTGCGCGGCGGATCGCCCATCAGCAGGGCGCGGAACCGGCTGCCGCCGTAGGTGGTCACCGCCGCAACCTTGCGAATGTTGTGCAGCGACGGCTGCGCCTTGCCGTCGACCAATTTGAACGACACGCCGGGCAAGAACACGCGATCGAAAAAGCCTTTCAGGATCGCTGGAAAGCCATAGTTCCAGACGGGATAGGAAAGCACCAGCGCATCGGCGCGCAGCAGGCGCTCGACATAAGGCGCGACAGCGTCGGCGGGGCCACGTGGGTTGTGGTAGTCCAGCCGCTCCTGGCGCGTCAGTCGCGGATCGAAACCCTCGGCATAGAGATCGCAGTCGTCGACCGTATGGCCCGCCGCCGTCAGGCGCTCGACGATCATCCGGTGCAGGCCGGCATTGAAGCTGGTCTCGACCGGATGGGCGTAGAGGACGAGGATGTTCATCATCCTACCTTCTGCAGCCCCCTGAACAAAAAAGTCCGCCCGGAACGGTAGTCGTAGTCCGGGTTCTCCCAGGCGATCATCTTGCCGGGGTTGAGGAGCCCTTGCGGATCGGTCTGGCGCTTGAAGGCGAGTTGCACCGCGTCGGTCTGCTTCATGCCGCCCTCTTCCAGCGTGTAGCGATGCGGGTTGAAGATCGGGCAACCGTTCGCTTCATGCAGGCGCACGATCTCGTCGAGCCGCGCTTCGGTCGTGAACTTGACCAGCGGCAGGCCGAAGCAGGTAATGTTGCCGTCCAGCCGCACGAATTCGAGATGCGAGAAAACCTCGCCCGGAAACATCGCATCCATCTTCTCGACAAGCGCCAGCTGGTTGGGAAAGGGATAGAGCGACTGCAGATAGGTGATCGAAGGGTCGACGCGCAGCGCCCTCAGCGTGGTGTGGTTCCAAGCCAATTCATAGGCCGGCGGCAGGCCTTTTTTCTCATCCGGCGTCGCCGTGGCCGCATTGTAGATCACCTCGCCGCCGGCACGCCGGGTGAAGGCAAGAAAAGCGTCCAGCCCGGGCTGCGCCACCATGACGACGCAAATGCTCTGCCCGTCGCTCAGGAATTTCTGGTGCCGCTTGAAATAGAGCTGCGGCACGGGTGCCGCTATCGGCGTGATCAGCTTGGTCAGGATGCCATCCTGACAGGCCAGCGCATTGCCATAGCGGGCCGCATCCATGAAAGCGTCGAAGCCGACAATGACGTCGATCCAGTCATACGCCGCGGTCAGCGGCATCTCGACTTCCGATATGATGCCGTTGGTGCCGTAGGCATGGGTCACCTTGTGCAGATCCGCGCCGGTGAGCTCGAGCGCTTTCGGCTCGGCCTCCATGGTCACCACGCGCAGCCGAAGCACATTGCCGAAATCGCGCAACCCGCCGAAATTGATCGAGCCGATGCCGCCCGAACCGCCGGCGATGAAGCCGCCAATCGAGGCTGTGTTGTAGGTGGAGGGCGATAGCCGCAGTTCCTGCCCGGAATGCGCCCGCGTTGCCTTGTCGATATCGGCCAGGATCGCCCCCGGCCCGGTCACGACGCGACCCGGAGCGATCGACTTGATCTCGTTCATCTCGGCAAGGTTGAGCACGACGCCGCCGGAGAGCGGCATCGCCTGGCCGTAATTACCGGTGCCGCTGCCGCGCGGTGTCACCGGCACGCCATGACGATGACTGGCGGCAAGCACGCGGATCAGTTCGGCCTCGTTCTTCGGCGTCACGATCAGGTCGCCGGTGACATGGTCGAGCTGCTGCTTCAGCACCGGGCTGTACCAGTAGAAGTCACGGCTCTTCTGCTGGACGATGGCCGGATTGTCGTCGACCTTCAGGCCTTCGAGATCGCGTTTGAGCGCCGAAACATCCATCATTCCACCATCAGTTCGTCGAGTTCGGCATAATCTGGCAATTGGCGGTCGATCGCCTTGCCGCCGCGCACCACGATGCGATCCGATTCGGGCCGCGACAGCAATTCCGTCCAGCTTCGGCCTTTGAACACGATGAAATCGGCATCACCGCCGGCAGCCAGCGTGCCGAAGCCATCAAACCGCATCACCTTGGCCGGCGTCGCGGTGACCGCTTGCGGCCAGTCGGCGACCGGATGATCGAAATGCAGGATGCGCGTCGCCATGCGGTAGACCTCCAGCATGTCGAGATCGCCATAGGCATAGAAGGGATCACGCGTGTTGTCGGAAGCAACCGCCACCGGAATGCCCCTCGCCTTCATCTCGTGCAGCAGCGTCACGCCACGCCAGCGTGGCGTGGTGCCGTCGGCGCGCCGGTCCTGCAGATAGAGATTGCACATCGGCAGCGAGACGACGGCGAGCCCCGCTTTCGCCACCTTGTCCAGCGTGTCGAGCACGTCGAGATCCGGCTGGCGCGCCAGCGAGCAGCAATGGCCGACGAGGATCTTTCCTTCGAAACCGTTCCACAGAGCGGCCTCGGCGATCTTCTTCAGCGATATGGCGGAAATGTCGTTGGTCTCGTCGGCATGGAAATCGAGATCGAGGCCATGCTTGATGGCCTGCGCGAAGACGTGATCGAGCAGCTCTTCGAGGTCCGGCGCCATATAGGTGACGACACCGAGCACGCCCTTTGCCGCGGCAACCCTCTTTGCCAGCCTGTCGAACCACTTTTTGTTGCGCACGCCTTCGACGCCGAGCAGGCAGGCGCCCTGCAACTCGATGCGGCCGCGCCATTCCTCGCGCATCGCCTCGAACGCCGGCCAGGAGATTTCCTCCTGCGGCGCGACGCTGTCGATGTGGGTGCGCAGCGCCCTTGTGCCATGGGCGTAGGCGCAGCGCAGCGAGAAATCCATCCGCCGCGCCAAATCCTCGGCGCTCCAGCGTGCCACACGATCGGCATCGGCGGCATTCAGCGCGCCCATGAACGTGCCGTCGGGATTGGGCTTTCGCGGCCAGATATGGCCCTTGTCGATATGCGTGTGGCAGTCGACGAAGCACGGCAGCACGATGCGACCGCCGAGATCGACGGCGTCGGCAGACGCTTTCAATCGGCCATGCGCGGCGATGTTGGAAATCTTGCCGTCGGCGACAGTGACGTCGGCAAGCGCGAAGCCATCGCTATCGGGGACAGCAGCGAGCCCCGGTGTCAGGGACGCGTGAAGCCTGACGTTGGTAAGCCGGTATGAACCAGTGTTGGGAATCAAGGCCTAGCGCTCCTGCTTCAGCGCGCTTTCATGCCAGCGCCGCAAGATGAGATGCGATATCAGCGACAGCACGAGGAAGATCAAAATGC
>NZ_RZRA01000388.1:0-4902 GCF_003998945.1 Mesorhizobium sp. M7A.F.Ca.CA.003.01.2.1
CCCCGCCTGGCCGCCGCCAACAACAAGCGTGTCTACTGTTTCGACTGGCATTCAGCGGCCCTTTCTGGCTCTCCCCGAGAGTTTCTGCGCATGCGGCGGAGGTCTGATCGTTGGTTTACTGGAGGGACCGGGCAGCGAAAATTACGATTTCATGTGGCAGTGGTTAGCTTGTTCCTAAATGCTGAATTGGCCGCGCGCAGACGGCTACGCCAGTATTGCCATAGCCGCCTTTTCGCCAATCATCATGGATGGCGCATTGGTGTTGCCACCGATCAATGTCGGCATGACGGAGGCATCAGCGACGCGCAGATTGTCGAAACCGCGCACCTTGAGACCGGCGGGATCAACCACCGCCATGGCGTCGTTGCCCATCCTGGCCGTGCCAACCGGATGATAGACGGTAAGAGCCTCGGCACGCAGATAGGCGAGAATCTCGTCATCGGTGTTCACGTTGGGCCCAGGCAGGATTTCCGGTCCGCGGATGCCGCCGAAAACCGGCGAAGCCAGGATCGAACGCGCGACCTTTATGCCCTCGACGAGGGTCAGGGCATCCTGTTCGTCACTGAAGAAGCGATGGTCTATGAGCATATTGCGGCGGGTGCCGTCGCGTTGAAGCGTGATTTCGCCGACGCTCCCGGGTCTCAACACACAGGTGTGCACGGCATAGCCGTGGCCATATTCGACGAGCCGACCGCGATGGCTGCGATAGCCCGGCACGAAGTGGAACTGAATGTCGGGTATGCTCCCGGCATACTTCGTCCTGGCAAAGCCGCCGGCTTCGACATAGTTGGTCGTCAGCATGCCTTTGCGCCGGGCGAAATACTGGAACGGCGCCGCCAGCATCGCCGGAAGATTGGCAAGTGAAAGGCCGAGCGTCTTGCGGCTGTTCGATCGCACCGTGATCATGCCATCGACATGGTCGCGCAAGTTCTTACCGACGCCTGGCAGGTTCGCGACCGGTTCAATCCCCGCTGCTTTCAGCTCCCCGGCCGGGCCGACGCCGGAAGCAAGCAGAATGCGCGGCGATCCGATCGCACCCGCGCTGAGGACGACCTCCGCTCGGCACCCCAACCGTTGGGTTGCGCCTTCCCTGATCACGTTGACGCCGGTGACGCGCTCGCGTTCAATCGCCAGATCAAGAACCTCGACGCCTGACAATATCCGTAGATTCGAGCGGCCGAGAATCGGCCGGACAAAGGCGCTGTAGGCCGAGAAGCGCTCGCCTCTGTTCTGGGTGACGTTGTAGATGCCGAGGCCGAGTTGGCCACCGGCATTGAAGTCGCGGTTCTCGGGCAGGCCTACGCCTCTGCCCGCCTCAACCCACAGGCTGGATACCACGTTGGGATCGCGCGGATTGTCGACCAGCAATTCGCCGTCGAATCCGTGATAGGCGGGGCTCTGCAACAGGCAGTTCCGCTCCAATTTCTTGAAGACGGGCAGGACATCGGCATAGGACCACCCGGCACAGCCAAGCGCTGCCCATTCATCGTAGTCCTGCGCGGCGCCACGAATATAGACCATCGAGTTGATCGAACTCGACCCGCCAAGAACCTTGCCCCGGTTGACCGGTATGCGGCGGTTGTTGAGCAGCGGCTGCGGCACGCCCTTGTAGCCGTAGTCGAAGTTCGGATTGCCGTAGAGCGAGAGAATGCCGGCCGGCACGCGCACCCTGGTGCGGTCGTCGCTGCCGCCCGCCTCGATCAGGCAGACACGAACTGCCGGGTCTGCGCTCAGCCTGTTTGCCAAGACACAGCCGGCCGAGCCCGCGCCAATGACGATATAGTCAAATTCCGCCGCCTCGATGCTCATGCCTTGCCCGTTTCATCATCCACACCGAAGACTGCCGATGTCTGTTTCATGCATGTCGTCTGCCCAAAACCGAGGTCACTTTTGAGCGACATGCATTAGTGCTCGTCGTCTTCGTCGTTCTTCAGGAGCTCGAGGATCTCCCGCTTCATGGCGATGAAGTTCGGCTCCATGACCAGATCCATGCTGCGTGGACGCGGGAGGCCTACGCGGATTTCCTTCTTGATCTGACCGGGCCGGCCGGACATGACGAGCACCCTGTCCGCCAGCAGGATCGCTTCGTCGATGTCATGGGTAACGAACAGGACCGTCTTCTTGGAATGATCCCAGATCCTCAGCAAAAGCTTCTGCATGCTGTGACGGGTTTGGCTGTCGAGCGCTCCAAAAGGCTCATCCATCAGCAGCACGTCCGGATCATTGGCGAGCGCGCGCGCAATCGCAACGCGCTGCTTCATGCCGCCCGACAGCTGAGACGGGTAATGGTTGGCGAACTTTGCCAGACCGACCTCGTGGAGAAAATGCTCGACAATGACCCTGCGCTCGGCCGGCGCAATGCCCTTCCGCTTCGGGCCATATTCGACGTTCTGCGCCACCGTAAGCCAGGGAAACAGCGTATATGCCTGAAACACCATGCCGCGATCCGGGCCCGGCTCGGTAACAGGCTTGCCGCCGACTACGATCATGCCGCCGGTCCGCTCCTCAAGACCGGCGACGAGATAAAGCAGGCTCGACTTGCCGCAGCCGGATGGGCCGACGATCACACAGAATTCGTTGGGCACGACGTGAAAGGAAATGCCATCCAGCGCCAGCACCGCATTGTCACCCTTGCCGTAGCGCAGGACCACATTGTCGATGCCTATGTCGGAACTCTTTGGTTTCGTCGTAAGATTCAGGGCGTCCATGTGTGCGTGTTCCTCAATTGGCCCAGGGAGCGACGAGGCGGCGGATGCCCCGGAACAATTGGTCGGTGCAAAGACCAAGGATGCCGATCATGGCGATGGCCATGAAGATCACGTCGACCTGAAAGCCGCGCATGGCTTTGAGCGAGATGTAGCCAAGTCCGCTGCGGGCGGCGACGAGTTCGGCCACGACGAGATAGGTCCAGGCCCAGCCCATGGTGACGCGCAGCACATCCAGCACGCTCGGAAGCGTGGCCGGAAAGACGATGTGGAAGACCGTGTCGCCTCGTTTCGTGCCGAGCGTATAGGCTGCGTTGACAAGGTCGCGCTGGACGCTGCGAGCGCTGTCGGCGATCATGACGAGCTGCTGGAAGAAGACGCCGAAGACGATGACGGCAACGCGCTGCTCGATGCCGATGCCGATCCACAGGATGAAAAGCGGCACGAAGGACGTCACCGGCAGATAGCGTATGAAATTGACCAACGGTTCGAGAACGGCCTGGACGATGCGATAGGTGCCCATCGTCAATCCAAGCGGCACCGCAACGATGCTCGAAAGGACGAAGCCGATCAACACCACCTGGACGCTGGCGAAAACATGCTCCCACAACGACCCGTCAAGCGCCATGCTGATGGTGGTGGACAACACGGATTCGGGGCGAGGCAGGAACATTTCCTTGACCGCTCCGGAATAGGTCAGCGCGAACCAGCCGCCGATGACGGCGATCCAGACCATGAAGCCGAGCGTAATGGAGAGAGAGCGCGGCACAGCCCGAAACGGTGTGGCGATGACTTTCAGGACGGATCGACCGGCCTGACCTTCTTCAACTCTCGCGGTCACGCCATTGCTGACCAGAGAGCTCGTGTTCGGTGCTAGTGTCACGGGATACCCTTTTGGGCCGCTTGGACCGGAGGCGCGAGGTCCGCCTCCGGTTCAGCCAAATCACTTTGCAAGGTCAAATTACTTCGCAGGCCAAGCTACTTTGCAAGGCCAAGCTACTTCCAAGGCCAAGCTACTTTCCAAGGCCAAGCTACTTCCCAAGGAAGGACGTATCGACGAGGTCGTCATACTTGACGTCCATTTTGAGCTTGCCGAAGCCGCCCCAGATATCGCCGCCCAGCTTGATCAGCTTGCCGGCTTCGCCAGTCTCGCCACCGGCGAAGAATTCGGCATTGCGCTGCTTACCGTAGAAGTTCACGCCAGCGGCCGAGGAAGCGAAGTCCTTCGGATCCTTCAGCCAGCCGCCGACGCCTTTGGCCATCACCTCATACGCCTTCTCAGGATTCTCCTTGATGAACTCGTTGGCCTTGTAGAGGCCCTTCACCAGCGCCTCGACATCTCCGGGGTTCTTCGTGATGTAGTCGCAGTTGAGCGCCACCACATCGACGATCAAGCCGGGTGTCCTGGAGGAGTCGATCAGCACCTGTCCCTTGTTTTCCTTCTTGGCCAGCGTCAGATGCGGTTCCCAGGTGACGGCAACGGGAATGCGGTCGGCCATGAAGGCGGCAGCGGCATCGTCTGCCGTCATGTTGGTGATCTTCACATCGGCCTGGGTGAGACCGGCCTGCTTGAGCAGGATATTGAACCAGAACTGCGACACTGAACCCTCGTTCAGCGCTACGTCCATGCCTTTGAGGTCGGCGATGCTCTTGACCCCGCTGGGCGCGAGCACGCCATCGCCGCCATGGCTGTCATCCAGCGCATAGACCGACTTGAAGCAAACATCCTTCGAACGATACTTCATGATCTCGTCGACGGTCGATGCGCTGCCGTCGAGCTCGCCGGCGGCAACAGCCGCCATATACAGCGATGCTTCCTCGATGATTTCAAGCGAGACATCGAGCCCACCTTCCTTGAAGTAGCCCATGTCACGGGCAAGGAAGAGCGGTCCGTACCCCACCCAGGTCGTCATGCCCAGTTTCAAGCTGCCAGCTTCGGCGTGGAGGCTCACCGATATGGCGCTGAGCGCAATGCCGGCCACCAGCGCGGCCCGGCGAAACTTCGAGATTATTGTCGTCATCACGTTCCCCTGTTTTCTGAAGTCGAGCGTTATCCCGGCCCGAACGAAACCCGCTCCGGAGGCATCGCCGAAGCCTGTCGCCTGACGTTCTTTTCTTGTTTTCTTTCAGCCGATGGCGGAGCAAAGCACGTTGGGTGCGCTGCACAAATTATGATTTTCAGTAGTTCGGCTTAGGC
>NZ_RZRA01000389.1:0-4898 GCF_003998945.1 Mesorhizobium sp. M7A.F.Ca.CA.003.01.2.1
GTCTCCTGATTCGTGCTCGGCGTGCCGACGCAGCCGGTCTGGACCGGCGAGATCCAGGGACCCGGCCTCGGCCTGGCCGTCGATGTCTGGGACGACGACGGCAGGCCGGTCCGACAGGAGAAGGGCGAGTTGGTCTGCGCAAAAGCCTTTCCGGCGATGCCGATCGGCTTCTGGAACGACCCCGATGGCAAGAAGTACCGGGCGGCCTATTTCGAGCGCTTCGACAATGTCTGGTGTCATGGCGATTTCGCCGAATGGACCGAGCATGGCGGCCTCATCATCCATGGCCGCTCCGACGCCACGCTCAACCCGGGCGGGGTGAGGATCGGCACGGCGGAGATCTACAATCAGGTCGAGCAGATGCCTGAGATCCTGGAAGCATTGTGCATCGGACAGGACTTCGACAACGACGTGCGCGTCATCCTGTTCGTGCGCCTGGCCGCCGGCGTGCAGCTCGACGAGGATCTGGAAAAACGCATACGGGCAAAAATCCGTAGCGGCGCGAGCCCGCGTCACGTGCCGGCAAGGATCGTCGCCGTCACCGACATCCCACGCACCAAGTCGGGCAAGATCACCGAGCTTGCGGTGCGCGACGTGGTGCATGGCCGCGCCATCAAGAACAAGGAGGCGCTCGCCAATCCAGAGGCGCTTGAGCTGTTCAAGAACCTGCCGCAATTGGCCGAGTAGCTGCTAATGCATGTCGCTCAAAAGTGGCCCGGTTTTGAGGCAACGACACGTATGAAAAAGTGACTTCGGAATGGTTAACGAAATATCTCGCTAGAATTTACCTAGATTTCATGAGTGGTACACATTCGTAAATTTTCCGGCGCCCCGGTAAGGGGTTGTTAAGGTCCGGCGTCGATAGTCGCAGGTAACTTGAGGGAGAAATCCCGTTCCTCAGCCCCGAGGATCCGAATTCGCTCAAGCCCCCGTTGTGACAGCAATCCCATCTCTTAAGGCGCCTTTGGGCGCCTTTTTCTTTTTATCGGGATCGAAGCGTGGAGGGCTGATCTATTCCGCGAGCACACGGGTCGATGGAAAAGCGACCTCGACCAAGGTGCCTTCGCCCGGGGTCGAATTGATGGTGAACCGGGCACGGTTGGCTTCCACCATCGCTTTGGTCAAAGGCAGTCCAAGCCCGGTGCCGTCGCCGCGTCCGCGCTTCAGCGCGTTGATCTGCTTGAACGGCTTCAGCGCCTGCTCGATCTCGGCATGGCTCATGCCGATGCCGGTGTCGCGCACCCGCATGACGACGTCGCCCGACGTCTCATAGGCGGTCGAGACGATCACCTGGCCGCCGGCCTGGGTGTAGCGGATGGCATTCGACAGGATGTTGAGCGCGATCTGGCGCACGCTGCGCAGGTCCGCCACCACTTCCGGCAGCCGCGAAGCGAAGCTGGAGCGGATGATGACCCGTTCGCGATTGGCCTGCGGCTGCATCATCGCCACCGTCTCGGCCAGCGTGTCGTTGAGCGACACCGCCTCATAGGCCATCTCCTGCTGGCCGGCCTCGATCTTGGAGATGTCGAGCAGGTCGTTGACCAGGTCGAGCACATGATTGCCCGAGCGGTTGATGTCGCGCAGATAGTCGCGGTAGCGGTCGTTGGCGACAGGTCCGAACTTCTCGTCGACCATCAGTTCGGAAAAGCCGATGATGGCGTTGAGCGGGGTGCGGATCTCGTGGCTGATGCGGGCGAGGAAATCGGTCTTCTGCGAGGACGCGCGCTCGGCCACCGCACGTGCCTGCGTCAAGTCCTCTTCGGCCCGCTTCCACTGCGTGATATCGCGAACGACGGCGCAGAAGCCGCTGTCGTTGGGCAGCCGGCCGATGGTCATGAACAGCGGAATGAAGCGGCCTTGCGATTCGCGACCGATCACCTCACGGCCGTCGTTCATGACACTCGCCACGCCGGGCTCGGACAGTCCGTTGAGATAGTCGCGTGCCGCGCGCTGACTTTCGATGGCAAACAGCGAGGCGAACGGCTTGCCGGTCACATCGTCGCTGTCGAAGCCGAACAGTGCTTCGGCCGGCCGGCTGATCGATCGGATGGTGCCGTCACGGCCGATCAGCACGACGCCGTCGGTGGCGGTGTCGATAATGGTGCGCATCTCGGCGATGCGCACCTTGAGCTCGGAAATATCCGGCTGCGTCTGCTCGTCGCCAACCACATGCAGGCTCGCCGGCGCATCATCCTCGCCGGAGCGTCGCACGACCAGCATCAGCGCCTTGCCGTCGCGCCAGGGGACAGAGCGCAAAATGGCCTCGATCGGGAATTCCTGTCCATCACGCGTCTTCAACCGCAGCGCGCGATCGGTGCCGTCGGAAACGCCGTCGTCGGCATAGGGGTCGGCAAACAACGCGCCGAGGCCGCCGGCATCCGCCAGATCGTCGAGCGCCTCGTAGCCGGTCAGGCTGAGGAATTCCTCGTTCGCATAGTGCAACTGGTCTCCGGAATGGATGAGCAGCGGCACGGGCAGCTTACCGAGCAGCGACGTGTCCGGGGCCTTGTGTTCATCTCCGGCGGAAAACGCCGACGGCACGAACCCTTCGGCCTTGAGCGGCGGAACCTGCAGGCGAGGGCGCTCGACGCGTATTTCCGCAGCGTCGCCTGCATTGACGGCCTGCGCGGCAACCGCCTGCTCGTCAGGCGATGCGGCTTCCTCGTCGGGCTGCGCCCAATCCTCGCTGTCTTCGGCATCGCGAAAATCTGCTGACGTCATGCTGTCGTCATCGAGGACATCATGTGTCGCGTCAGTGGCTTCAGGCTCTTCGCCGGGCGAAACCGCAGCGGTGTTCTCTGGTTCCGCCGCCACGGGGCCACGTTCGTCATCTTGGCCGGCATAGTCCAGCAACGAGCCCGTCACATTCATCCCAGGGGGGGCTTCACGAGCCGCTTCGTCCGGGTGACCGTCAAGCCGTGCCAGATCCTGCTCGTCTTCGGCATCGACATCGGTCTCGGATGGCTCGACCGGTTCGTTCTCTGGCCCTGACGCAGGGATGCCGCCGGTGCGCATCGGGTCGTCGGACGCCTTGACCGGAGCCTCGGTCTCCGCTGCCGACGCCTCAGCAGTCTCAGTCTCTGGTGGCTCGACCGGAGCACTCTCCTTCTTCAGCCGCTCGCCGATTTCGCGGAAGGCGCTGCGTTCCAGGGTCGAGAGGCCCTTGTCGTTGGCTGGCTGGCGATGTTCGGCGAGCCGGATCACCTTGTCGGCAAAGCGCCGCTCCTGTTTCGGCACGATGGTCAGCGCCGGCACCTCGCCCTTGAACGGATCCGATGCCTGAGCGTCCTCGGCCCTGGGCTCCTCAGCGTTCGGCTGTTCGGGCGCGGGTTGGATGACTTGCGGTTCCGGCGTTGCCGGCGCCCGGCCATTGGGCACCAGCGCCATGCCGATGGCCTCCGGATCGACGACCGCGTCGCTGGCGCGGGCAACGCCGAAGCCGCGGAAACCCTCGAAGGCGCGGCTGCGCCCATAGACAGGCAGCGCCGCCAGGTCGACGGGTATCTTCAGATCGGTGCCGACGACCGGCCACAGCACGGAGCGTCCGGACCAGGTATCGCGCCGTTCGAGGAGCCCCGATATCTCGCCCGAGGGGTCGAGGCCGAATGTGGCGGCGACATCCCTGAAGCGTCGGCCAATCACGTCGGCCGCCGGCTTGCCGACGATGTCGGCGAATTCCGGCGACAGCGCGCTGAACTTGCCTTCGGCATCGGTGCGCCAGACGAAGCGCACCGGCGCCGCTGCGCGGTCTATCGCCGAGACGGTCGTCGGCGTGGCCGCGGAGGTGGACTGGACTTCCAGGGCCGCCGGTTCTTGAGGCGCTTCAGGTCCGGACGCAGCTGGTCGCGGCGCCTGTTCCCCTCCGTCCTCGCCGGCGTTGAAGTACCAATGGTCGTGTTGCGCCGGTGTGGGCTCTGCTGCCGCCTGATCGCTGTTGGCAGCCGTCGGCGCCTGCCCGATCACGTCGGTGATCGCATGCGGCTGCGATGCGGCGACGTCCTCGGTCGGCAGTGCGGCGCCTGGTTCCTCGGTCGGCGTCTCGCCACCCTGTTCCGGCTGCGAAGCCGCATCGCCAGCTGGTGCCGCCTCGGCAATGGTTTGCGTGAGGTGTTCGCCCGCAGGGGCTGTGTCGTCGAGCTGGTCCTCGTCGATCACCACCAGCAGATGCCGCTCCTCGGTCAATCTTGCCAGCCCCGCCGGGTAGGAGGCCGTGCCGCCCGGGACAAGGCGCTTGACGATGCGGTCGCTCTCGGCTGCGACGTCGGCAACCAGTGCTGCCAGCGTCTCCGGCAGGATGCCCAGTGCCGAAAATCCTTCCGAGGCCGCCTCAACGTTGCCCCTGGCATCGACAAAGGCGATGAAATGACCATCCTCGGTGAAGCCGCTAATGGCGCGCGCGGCGATTTCGCCGGCACTGCGTGACCCTGTCTGAGCCGCCGGCACTGCCAGCATGATCGCCTTCTCGGCGTCCGGCATGGTCACCGCACTGGCCAGGAAGCCGACGGCGCGGCTGGTCATGCCGGTCGCCAGCCGCACCATGATGGCGCGGTCGCTGCCAATCTCGGGAAATCCGCTGGTCGCCATGATCTGGCGCCTGGCGATCACGGGCAACTGCGCCGAGGCGCCTATGATCGCCTCGATGTCGGGATAACCGAACATCGCGGCTCCTGGCCCATTGGCCCAGATCACCTGCTCCAGATCCGCCGACAGGATCGCGATCGCGTCGCCTGCGGCAAAGCGCTGGCGGACCGCGTCGAGCACGGCGACATCAAGGAAGGAATATTCGGACGGCATGCGCTTGGCGGACCTCACGGAGCGGCGATTTTGCAGTTAACGCTTTGTTAATAAAAGCCGGAGGCGCGAAGGTCCACAAGCCAGAACGTGCAAAGGCTGGAATC
>NZ_RZRA01000038.1:0-13119 GCF_003998945.1 Mesorhizobium sp. M7A.F.Ca.CA.003.01.2.1
GCCAAAATGCGTGCGCGCGGCATCGAGCAAGCGCTGTCGAGCCTTGGCCGCCTTGTCGAAAAAGTGCTTCAGCTCGCTCAAGCCGAATCGGGGGTTGGCATGGCGGATCACGCGATCGATCTTGTCCGATCGGTTCGGCTGGAAATCGATGACCTGAGGAAAAAGCCGCAATATGCCGGACGCCTGCATCTTAACGTCGACGGCTGCCCCACTTTGATGCGCAAAGTGGATGTCGATGCGTTTGGGATCCTCCTTCGTAACCTGATCGAGAATGCGCTGATACATGGACTGCCCACTGTTCCGACAACAGTTTCCGTCCAAACTGATGGAACCATCGCTATTGCAAACGCCGGACCGGTGGTGCCCCTCCCCGACCTCGAAGGGCTTACAAAGCGATTTAGTCGTGGTGCTACTCCTGCTGCGGGCTCAGGCCTTGGTCTACATATCGCTAACATGGTTATCCAGCGGATCGGTGGCAGTCTAGAGCTTGCGTCGCCCGCCCGCGGTCGCAATGATGGTTTCGAGGCGATCATACGAATTCCTCAATGACACCGGTGAATTCGACGACAGTTGGACACAGGGCGGATTGCTGGCAAGGCTGCTGACAGGGCGAACTGTACGGCAGTATGTATACGGCGTAGAAATCGTACTTCACACAACGCATTTCGGCCGCGGCAATCAATGCCGCTATCATCGTCTGAGCAGTTCGATCGAAGCGACACGACATGATCGGCAAAATCGAAGGCTCCGCCTCACCGCTCGCTCGATTTCGCCCGGGGAGAAAAAAGGCCATCCGAGAAAGTGCAAGCCGCCGCGCAAAGGCGACGTGTCCAATTGTCTGGGTGCCCCTGTGCGCCGGCCCGATCGGGTTGGCGCAGGTCCAGTAAGGACCCGGACCAACCATTCCATTTAGACGACCGGCAGGTTTTAATCGGCGTCCGGATCGCCGTCCCAAAATGCCCCAAGTATACGGCTAGAAAGGCTGCCAACGATCGAGCTTTGGTCGGAGGCGTGCTTGTCAGCGTCTTGGGTGCTTGACCGGCCTTTGCAATGGCCATCGCCATCGCAAGTATCGTGCGTGGCCAGTGAGACCGCAATTTCATCAGCCTGGAGCCGACCGTATCGGTGCTTTTTTATGATTTAGGGATTTTTCGTTTTCCTCTTGGATCATCACGGGTTTGGAGAGGATCTGGTGTTAAGTGCCATTCGGAGCGCCGGCGAACGGCCCGAAATTAATGTGGTCGAGTGATGAAGCCTCCCGAATGCGTTAAACGAGACCCTTTATGGCGGCCCTGGCTGACAACAGCCTGAAAGCTGCAAGCGGCCTGCGAGAATGGGGCGATCCTGAATGACGACAGATGCTATCAACATGAAAGAGGCTCGCCCTGAAAGCTGAGCACGCTTTATGCTCAGGCTGCTGACAAGGCCAAAGCAGCGTAAGTGCGTAGTGAAATCCAAGGTCCACATGGGTCGTCGCGCGTCCCATGCGCCTGGGAAGGCGCCGGCCCGGCCAAGCTTTCCCAGCTCGTCCGCATGATGCTTCGCTGAGCGTCAATGGACGTTGGCGCGAGACCAAGGCGTCGTGCGTTGCAATCCGGACGGTCCAGGGTATCAGGAGTTTCACGGCCTCGGCCCGCTTGGCTGGCCACAGTTGAAGCTCCAACGTACCGGCTGGCACCGGGAAATTGGGCTCTGCGCTGCCTCAACGCTGATGGCACGGTCAATGCTTGCCTACCGATGGGGCCGCCCATGCCGTGATGCTGTCGGTCGACGTTCGCAAACCAGACCCTCGCGAGACCCAGCGAAGGGGCTCGCCGGTACGACGAGGGACCTTACCTCTTTATGCGCGGCATCATTATCGAGGATGACATGTTGCCTTACACGTCGTCCCTCGCGCTCGGGTCTTTGTGGGGCGGATGAAGTCCTGATCGCGGTGGCACTGCTGCATGTTTGCGTAAGACCCATCCAGTCACGATCGCGCTGTCCTTCGATGTCGCGGTGCTGATAGGCGGGCAGATCGGTGTGCGCGGCGCCCGCCAAAGGATCGTCGTCACGCCGGAGGAGGCGAGCGTCATAGCCGGCGCGCCGGCGAAAGGCGCTTTCTGTCGGATGCCCGACAATGTCGGATATCGCAAGTATCAAGGTTGGATCAAACCTTGCGAATCGGGGCTTTCTTACTTGGCACGGGGCATGCTCAGGTATCCGCAAACACCCAATGGATAACGAGCAGACTTCCCATGGCCTCACCATGCCGAAAGTTTCCCGGACGCATCCAAAGATGAGGCTCGCGTCAGGCCCAGCAACACGCTGACGGCTCATGTGGCTCGGCGTCGCGTGCCGATCCACTTTCTCCCAATAGGCGTTCGGGAGACATAGATCCTTCAAAATGAGGAACAGATCACTTTGCCAGGAACGCAGCCCATAACCCCACTCTCCCTACCAGAACTACCAAGCAAGCCCCGCACTCATGGGCTTCGCAGGACGTCCGTTGCGTCCGAGTTGGTCGGCGCGGGGCCGGCTCCGATCCCCGTCGCATGGGAGGACGGCAAGGCGAGGGATTTCGTGCTCGACAACGGCATGGAGGTGGTCGTCATTCCCAACCACCGGGCGCCGATCGTCACCCACATGGTGTGGTACAAGATCGGCAGCGCCGACGAGCCGCCGGGCAAATCCGGCATCGCCCATTTCTTCGAGCATCTGATGTTCAAGGCGACGACCAACCATGCGGGCGGCGAATTCGACCGCGCAGTGTTCGAGATCGGCGGCTCCAACAACGCCTTCACCTCCTCCGACTACACCGCCTTCTATCAGACAGTGGCGCCGTCGGCGCTCGAGCTGATGATGAGCTTCGAGGCCGACCGAATGCGAAACCTCATCCTGACCGACGATGTCGTCAAGACCGAGCGCGATGTGGTCATCGAGGAGCGCCGCTCAAGCACCGACACCAACCCGCAGGACGTTCTCCATGAGGAGATCGACGCGACGCTGTGGCAGAACCACCCCTATCGCATCCCGATCATCGGCTGGATGCAGGAGATCGAGCAGCTGAACCGCGTCGACGCCACCGTCTTCTATGAAAAGTACTACTGGCCCAACAACTCCGTGCTGATCGTGGCCGGCGATGTCGAACCGGACACGGTGCGGGCGCTGGCCGAAAAGACCTATGGCAAGGTGGCGCGCGGACCTGACCTGCCGCCGCGCATCCGGCCGGTTGAGCCCGAGCAGAACACCAGGCGCACCGTCACGCTCTCAGACGCCCGCGTCAGCGTGCCCAGTTTTTCGACGCAGTGGGTGGTGCCGTCCTACCACACCGCCAAGCCGGGCGAGGCCGAAGCGCTCGACCTGCTGGCCGAAATTCTCGGCGGCGGTAACCGCGGCCGGCTCTACCAGGCGCTCGCTGTCCAGCAAGGTATCGCTTCCAGCGCCCGCGTCTATTTCCAGGGCACTATGCTCGACGACACCAAGTTCGCCATCTATGGCGCACCGCGCGGCGATGCCAAGCTGGCTGATCTCGAAGCGGCGGCCGCTGCCGAAGTTGCCCGCATTGCCGAGGATGGTGTCAGCAACGAGGAACTAGGCAAGGCCAAGGACCACTATTTGCTCAATATGATCTTTGCGGAAGACAACCTGGACTGGCTCGCCAGCATCTACGGCTCGACGCTGGCCACCGGCGGTACCGTGAAGGATGTCGAGGAACGGCCGAATCGCATCCGCAAGGTTACCCCCGAGCAAATCAAAGCAGTTGCCGCCCGCTATCTCGCGTTCGACCGTTCGACCACGGGCTATCTCTTGCCCAAGACGGAGAATCAAGAGATGACGCTCGGCGCTCGGCCCCATGCTGCGATGAACATCCAGGAGGTGAAGTCCGAAAAGGGCATCATCGCCTGGCTGGTGGAGGACCACACAGTGGAAATCGTCAACATCGGCTTTGCCTTCAAGGGCGGCACCAAGCAGGACCCGGTCGGGAAGGAGGGGATGGCCAAACTGATGGCCGGCCTGTTCATCGAAGGCGCTGGCCATTACGACAGCGGTGCCTTCCAGGTGAAGCTCGACCATGCCGGCGCCGAAATGAGTTTGGACGCGCAAAGCGACGACATCTACGGATCGATGTGCATGCTTTCCAAAAAGCAGGACGCGGCGTTCGGCCTGCTTCGGCTCGCGCTGAACGCGCCGCGCTTCGAGCAGGGGCCGATCGATCGCGTCCGCGCCGAGATTGTCTCCCGCATCGTCGGCAGCGAGCGAGACCCTAACGCCATCGCTCAGCGCAAATGGCTGCGCGCGATCTATGGCGCGCATCCTTGTTCAAGGCTGGGAGAAGGCACAAAAGAGAGCCTGCCCGGCATCACGCCGTCCGACCTCCGCGCCTTCCACCAGGCCATTTTCGCTCGCGACGGGCTCCATATTGCCGTGGTGGGTGACATTGACGCGAACACGTTGAGGGAAAGGCTTGACCAGCTGTTTGGTGATTTGCCTGAGCAACAAACCCTCGTCCCCGTCTACGATGTCGCGCCGAAACTCGGTCAACTGGTGGAGGAGAACTACGACCTGCCGCAGACTTCGCTGACGTTGGCCTGGCCTGGCGTGAAGCCTAGCGCGCCGGATTTCTACGCGGCCGTGCTGCTGAACGACATCCTTGGCGGCTCATACTTGACTTCCCGCCTTTACGAGGAGGTACGTCAAAAACGCGGCCTTGCCTATCACGTCAGCTCTGAACTAACCCTTGACTCGCTTCTGGTTACGACAGAGACACGCTCGGACTGCGCTGCCCAAACACTGAGCATCGTGCGAGATGTGGTAAAGCAGATGGCGCAGCAAGGACCGACCGGGGCCGAGCTCAAGGCGTCGAAGAAGCACCTGATCGGCGCCTATGCCATCGACCAACTGGGCTCGACCCGCTCGATTGCAGACCGGCTCCTGGATTTGCAGATTCACAAGGCCGACGTCGACTACAACCAGCGTCGCGCCCGCAGCATCGGTCGGGTGACGCTCAAACAGGTCAAGGCGGCGGCCAAAAAGCTGCTTTCGGCCGAGCCCGCCATTTTGGTGGTCGGCCCGCCGCTGGGCGGCAAGGATGAGTAAAGAAACTCATCTCACCTTCCTTCTTCATCGGGGCTTCTCGTGGGAAGAGCGAATGTGGAGGCCCGTGGGCCAAGCAGATCATGCAGACGCGCGGAGTCGTTTTCGCCGACCTTGCGCGGCATTGGCGGTCCGGCGGCCTCTCGCCGAAATGGCGCTCCTCAGCATGTATGCCGCCTTTTTGCAGAATTCAGTCGCATGCCACCAGCAGGCATGGTGGATGAAGCAAACATCCGACTGCTTAATCCATCAATTGATGAACCGCGGGCACTCAAACTAACGAAACTGCTGTCTTTTCATCGGGCTAGCGTGGTCTACCAGCTGCTTTGCCGAGGCCCTACGACGAACCCACTGGTGCAGAATACACACTGACGGCCTGTCGACCTGGATGTTCGCTGCGTTGAGGAGGAATCCGGTATTGCCCCTGTGCCTGCCGATGATCCGCCGTCTGAAATCCCCGCACCTGTTTGGAGCCATCGACCGCCTGCCGGCACTCGGCAGACCAGTTGGCAATAAGACGTTCGAGGTCGTCAATCCGTCGACCGGCGAAGTTTTGGCAGAGCTTCCCGATATGGGCGTGGAGGAGACACGTGCTGCGGTAGACAAGGCCTATGTTGCGCAGTCGGGATGGGCCGCGTTGACGGCCCGAGAACGTAGCGACGTTCTTTGGCGATGGCATCAGCTGATCATCGACCATGCAGGCGATCTCGCCGCGATTCTGACTGCGGAAATGGGCAAGCCGCTTGCCGAAGCCATTTCAGAGGTATCGCATGCGGCGGCGTATCTGCAATGGTATGCCGAGGAGGCCAATCGCGTCTATGGCGAGACGATCTCGGCACCCTCGACAGACCGCCGAATGCTAGTGATCAAGCAGCCCATCGGCGTTGTTGGCACGATCACGCCATGGAATTTCCCGGCCTCCATGGTGGCGCGCAAAATCTCGCCGGCCTTGGCTGCGGGCTGCACAATCGTGCTCAAGCCCGCTGAACAGACGCCGCTCGTGGCTGGCGCAATGTTCGCCCTCGCCCATCAGGCCGGCTTTCCCGATGGCGTGGTCAACCTGATCTATGCGTCCGAAGGTGATCGCGTGGGCCGTGAACTCTGCACCAATTCCAAGATTCGAAAGATCAGCTTTACCGGTTCGACCGAGGTCGGACGGCTGCTGATGCGTCAGTGCTCTGACCAGATCAAGAAGGTCAGCCTTGAACTCGGCGGCAATGCACCTTTCATCATCTTCGATGATGCCGACATTGACGGTGCTGTTGACGGTGCGGTCCAGGCGAAGTTCCGCAATGCCGGCCAGACCTGCGTTTCCGCGAACCGCATTTACGTCCAATCGAGCGTTCACGATGAGTTCGTCAAGAAATTCGTGGAAAGAATCCGGCACTTGTCGGTTGGCGACGGATTCGATGCCGGAGTGGACATCGGACCGCTCATCGACAAGCATGCTCTGGCCAAGATCGAGTCTCACGTCGCAGATGCCATTGCGAAAGGCGGCACAATACGATGCGGGGGCCAGCGTATCGGCAAGAATGGCACGTTTTTCGAACCCACGGTCCTCACCGAGATTTCCAGCGTCATGGCAGTCGCGCAAGAGGAGACATTCGGGCCGCTCGCGCCGATCATTCGCTTCAACGATGCGGATCAGGTCGTGCGCGAGGCCAATGACACGATATACGGCCTCGCCGCATACTTCTATGCCTCAAACCTGAAGCGGGTCTGGCGTGTGGCAGAGGCTCTGGAATATGGCATGGTTGGCATCAACACGGGACGCATGTCCTCGGAGGCGGCACCGTTTGGCGGGATCAAACAATCCGGCATCGGGCGGGAGGGTTCCCGTCATGGCCTCGAGGACTATCTGGAAATGAAATATCTTTGCATGGGCGGGATTTGAAACCTGCTGCACTGTCTCTCCGCCCCACCGGGGGGCGGCCTGCGGTCAATGCCGCCACCTAATTGGAAGTTCCAAACGCCGTTGACCTGAAACACGGATGCCCGGCAGGAGACTGAGCTCGCTGTCGGGCCGGACATGCCTTGGGAGGGCATAAGTCAGCGCTCCTAGGGCCGATGGGCCACTCAGTTCGTGCGCCTTTTGCCGATTGCGTTGCATGTGCCGTGCCAAGCCAAAAAGCATTGATAAACCGCCGATGGATCAGCTTTTGCCCTGTTGCGCATTCTACATTGTGGGATATGCGACAATGCCCAAGCGGTTGAATCGTCGTGTTGCAGAACCCCAGACGGGTCATGACTGCTATTCTTAGGACAGTGCGCAGCAAGCCGCTACTCGCTGCACTCCAGGCACACCATTTCCATAATCAAGCGGTGGGTGCTATGTTGACCGAGCTGTCGACCAGGGAACGGTGTGAGGCCTCAGATCCCTCCATATTGTTGCACCCGCCGGTCCAACAGGACTGCAGGTCCGGCCTCAAAGGATCTTGGCTGCTATGGCGACATTGCGGTGCACGCCGCTTTCCGACCAATGATGTGCGTCCAGGTCGAGGCCGGCCCTAATGAACCACCGCCTTGGCACCCTCGCCCATCTCATTTCGGCATCGACAAGCTAGACCAGAGCGCACTTGCAAGGCGCCATGCAGTCCTGTCGGCGGGCGAACTGTTGGTGACGGGTACAGCTGCGAGCGAACGTTCATCCACCGACGCACAGCGCGGACTGTCGCTTTTCAAATTAGGAAATCTCTGTAGCCACCATTCATGAGCGCGCGGCCACGCGAGACGGCCCGACGGATGCGGTCGCGCAGATGATCGCGAGGATCCGCCCAGTCGGCATGGACGCGCCGTTGACCGATGAGAACTTCGGCGAGCTCGCGATGAGGTGCTCCGGCGAGCGAACCGTCGAGCGCACGAAGAACGAAGGACAAACGAACGCCGCGCTTTTCCGGCGCAAACAAGCGGGGGGGCAACTGTTGCCCTAGACTGAGAGCATTGAGGCACTCCAGTCCCCTCAGTCGATGCTTTAAAAGCACCGCGGGCCAGATGGCTTGCGTATGCAGGCAAACAGGGTGGAGGATATTCGCGCCCGAGACGGCGAGCTGCAGCGCGTGGTCCGCATTGCGAAGAAGAACATGCTGGCTCTTGTCGGGCGCCAGCAGGACGATTGCACGACAGGGCAATGCCGAGAGTTCGAACGGCGGTGTCGGCGACGAGGCAGGCAACCGTTCCGCAATGACCGGCAGCACATGGACGCACCAGAGCGGACACCAGAATACGACCGAAGCGCGGCCACAAGACTCCGCGAAACAGAACACCCCAGCGTGACAGGTCGCCGGCCGACGCGACCATATCGAGAAAGGATTGGAGAGACCAAGTCTTGCAATGCTGGCGCGCAGCGGTCAGATCGCGCTGGAACGCTGGATTGCGGCGTAAGAACTCCCAAGCCCACTCCCGCAGCGTCAGGCCAGCGGTGTAGTCGTATGATCTTTCATCCCGCCAATCGGCCTGATCCGCGCCAGTCAGGAGATTCATGACTGACATCCCCTGCCCGCGCCTGCGTGCGTCGAAACATTATGCCACTTCGCAAAGCATCGGCGAAGGCAGCAGACGTCGAAGACCCCGTTTCGTTGAAGCGTCAGCCATCGCCACTGTCGGCGACAGAAGATGTGCCCAAATTGCCACCAGACCGTCGAACTGGCACAGCGACGGCCAGCGCGACCTGGAATTGATCCCGTAACGGTCATCGGCTCCTGCGTCGCGATCCAGACGTCCCTTGAAGGCGCAGTAGCGCGGCAGTGGATCGCACGCTGCTTGTCGGCAAGTTGTCGTAGCGGCGGCGCCATAGGCACGGTCATCGGAGGGTCTCCTGCGGCAAGCTTTCGCCATTGGAGGCCAATCTCCCCGCTAGGGCAGCCTGTGCAGTTGCACAGGTGAAGCGGATCAATCAGGGGGAGCCATGGCGGAAACTGGATGATGGCGGCTTGAGGAGAGCGGCGTATCGAGGCGGGTGATGAAGCCTGCCAGTACCTCTCAAGGAGAGTGATACGCCATGAACGAGACTATCAACACATTGTTCGCCTTCGTCAGCCCGACGAAATCGATGATACCCTGACGGATGTACTTCGCAGCGGCGCGCGCAAATTGCTTGCGCATGCGATCGAGATGGAGGCCGAGGCGTATGCCAAGGCGGTCGACTGCCTGACGAAAGATCATATTGCGTCGCTGGCGCTCTACGATTTCCCCGCCCAACACTGGGATCATCTGCGAACGTCCAATCCCATCGAAAGCGTCTTTGCAACCGTTCGCTATCGCACGGTGCGTACCAAGGGCTCGCTATCCTCGAAAACCGCCCAGCTGATGGTCTTCAAGCTGTTGGCCGCGGCCAGGAAGTGGCGACGATTGAAAGGACAAAATCAGTTGCCGAAACTCATCGCAGGTGCCAGGTTCCTGGACGGAATCCAGGTCATCGAAACGAAGCCGCAGAGCGCCGCTTGATCAGCCTCGTCACCCAAATTCCAGCATAGCTCCATCGGAACTGCCAGCCTTCCTTGCCGATCAGGCGCATATCAGCGCTGACGATACCGAGGACGGCGATGGCGGTCACCTCCAGGCCGCCGAGTAACGACCCTCAAAACACCGCACTGGTCGAGGCCAGCCTGAACCGGTATCTTGTGCCTGCCCTCGGGAGTCGCTCTATCCACCATGTGATCGACACCGACATTGCTAACATCACCAAGAAGATCGTCGCCGGGGGTCACCCGCAAGCGGCTAACACGGCCTTCTGGTGTATGCGGGCATTTTTCAACTGGTGTCGCAAACCGCCGCAACGGCTCATCCGCGGTTTCCCCGCGAGGGATTGGAAAATCCGGATCCGGCCCCGATCGTCAAGCGCAAGCGAGTGGTGAACGATGCCGAACTGGCGGCTATATGAACGGGCTGTGAGCCCGAACCGGGCGATATCGGCTATTCGTTCGGCTCCATCGTCAAGCTGCTCATTCTGACCGGACAGAGGCGTACGGAAGTTGCCGCGATGCGTTGGTCCTCAACCTTGAAGCCGGAACATGGAACTATCGGGTGACCGCACGAAGAACGAAGAGCCTACGCTTATTCCGCTGTCCACACTGGCGGTGTCGGTCCCCCAGACGGTACCGAAGACCAATGACACGTTTTTTTCCCTGCGAGGGGCAACGAAAGAAGCCACTTCTCAGGCTACGCGAAGGGCAAGAAGGCTCTAGACGGCAAGGTCAATACTGACGGGGTGGCTTTGGAGAACTGGACCCTTCACGATCTGCGCAGGACGCTCGCGACAAATCTCGGCAGGCGGCAGGTATTGCCACACGTCATCGAGCACATACTGAATCACAAGGCGGCGTCCTTGACAGACATTGGCGAAATCTACAATCTCTATAGCAACGTCAAGGAGAAGCGCGAGGTGTTGCAGATGTGGTCAAATCACATCGAATGGCTGATCAAGCAGGCTGCGGATGACGCTCTGGCGGCGTAGCTGCTGGCATGGGCGGAAGATGCGGCGCAACAATCGTCAGAGCCTCATCGAATTGGAGATCATGCTTGACCAGCAAATGCGCGGCCAATGCTTCGATGGCTGACCAGTGATCGAGTACTAGCCGGGCCGTGCAATCTTCGATCCGCCTCCAACGGGGGCGGCGCGGCATCAGGAACCGCAACTCACCATAGATTCGCTTGGCATCCGCGTAGTCGCTGCTCCCCTCATTCCCATCGGACGCATTCATCGCCATATCGCGCGGGTCCAGATAGCCTTCGAATGCGGATTCTGCAAAAGGACCTGCCAGACACGCAACTATCTCTTGGATCGCTTCATCGCGTTGGAAATGTCGATCCATATCGTTCTCGAAAATCGGCTTTAGCTCCGAGGTGAATCCTTGCGCTGAATAGAAAACCGTGCCTTCGACAAAACCACCGCACTCTCCGTCACCGGCGTCGGGGTAAATACTAACACTTGAGAAAGCAGGGAGTTCACGGTCGTCGTCGAACATCTGACGGTGCAAAACGATGGCGGCCACCGCGTGCCCGGCTTCGTGATGCGCCACAGACGGGAGAAGATATTGGGAGGCTACATTCATGCGGTGCGGCTCTCAGATCTAGTTTCCATCCAAGCCCTGATATCGGATTCAAGCCATGCGACTCGGCCGGGGGAGATGCGACGCCGCTTAGGGAACAGGCCTGCCTTCAGAGTCGCGCGGTCGCGCTCGAACTGCGTTCCACTGAAGTGCTTCAGGGTCTTTGCCGACTGGCCGGCGGCCCAGGCAAGTGCCCGCTCGCCTTCCACATCTTCAAGCCAAAGATAGAGATCGTCGTCGGGAGCATCCAGCGTTGGACGGACATCAAATGCGTTCATGTCCGGACAGCCTTCAGAAAGAAGGGATAGAGGCTTCCGTTTGATCGGGAACGCTTAGTGTTGGTAGCGGCGCCCACATGTTCGAAAAGCGTGATCATTGATGAGTTCTTCCAGTCGGTGCGGCATCGCAGTGCTTTTGCGCATAGGACCGCAATTGTCGTGCCAACTGGGAAAATCGTTTCGGAACAACGTGATCGCTCTGGCAGCGTTGTGTCAGATGTCCGACATCGTCGAGAATCCGACAACGAGTGCTCCTCCTAATCACCGGATCAACCTCCGGCGCCAGTCGGTGACACCGCATTCCTCTGTCTTTCCAGGAGACGGCGTGGACATCAATGCCGTTCCTCACCGAACCCGCCTCCTAGCCCTTCGCCCATACGTCACGGCCGCCCCCCGGTTTGGCTTCAACCTGAAGGATTACGGCGTCCTCTTCGCAGAGAAGATCGGGTTGTTCGTGGCGCGCGCAGCGGAGCCCAAGGAGCTTTTCTGGGTTGCGGATACTGGCATGTCGATATTACGACCGTGTGTCCTTCGACAAGCTTGGTGGCTTCTTCAACCAGAATCTCGCCGCGGAGATCGAATCGTTATCTGCGCCGCAAAGTGCGGCCGGTGAGCGGCGTGGCCCTGCGTTCCAGTTGGCCACGGTCCTCGCTGGGACGAGCAAGTAAATGGCTTGCGCAGCAACGGTGCGATCACACCTGGAGCACGGCGTCATCAGGAAAGCGCCATCCTTGTGCGCCCACGACACCCTGGTCGCCATCGGCCGCATCGCGGGGGGGCACTGTGGGCGATAACCATTCATTGATCTGGGCGATTGAGGGTTCTGCCGGGGCGCTATTGCTGCTCGGTAGGGCTGCGGGCTGGCGAGTCTACCAAGGCGAGCAACGACAGGCGAGACGGCAGACATTACGTGACGGAACTTGATATTGCAGTGCAGCAAGCGTAGAGCACCGCGCGCTTATCGGAGTGTCGTCCATGGCCCTTACCAATGCTGGTAACGAGGCAGAACCTGTCGAACAATCGAGCCATTCTGAGGTCGAGCAGCACAGCACCAAGGCGCTGATGTTGGGCGCACTAGGTGTCGTTTATGGCGATATAGGCACCAGCCCGATCTATGCATTTCGCGAGGCGTTGCATGCATCAGCGGGTGGCAACGTCGCCAGCCGTGGCGACATCCTCGGCGTACTCTCGCTGATCATCTGGTCCCTGACGATCACCGTGACGATCAAATACATCATGTTCGTGCTCCGCGCCGACAATCGAGGCGAGGGCGGAGTGCTGTCGCTTATGGCGCTGGCGCGCAACAGTTTCCCGACCTGCTCTGCGGTGATCCTCGGCATCGGCATCGGCATCGGCATCGTCGGCGCGGCGCTTTTTTTTGGCGACGCCGTCATTACGCCGGCAATCTCGGTACTGTCGGCGGTCGAAGGTATGAATGTCGTCACGCCGACGTTCCAGCCCTATGTGGTGCCGCTGACACTGGCCATCCTGGCGATCGTGTTTGCGGTACAGCGGTTTGGCACCGGCGGCGTAGGATTGGTGTTCGGACCCGTTACCGCGCTGTGGTTCCTGGCCATCGGCCTTTCCGGGCTCAACCACATCATGGACGACCCGGAAATCCTGCTGGCAATCAGCCCGCATTACATCGTGTCGTTCCTGGTCAACTCGCCTGACGTCGCCTTCGTTACGGTTGGTGCAGTCTTCCTCGCCGTCACCGG
>NZ_RZRA01000390.1:0-4898 GCF_003998945.1 Mesorhizobium sp. M7A.F.Ca.CA.003.01.2.1
CTGCCTGGCCTGCTCCTCGCGGCGCTCGGCCAGCGCCCTGGTGACGGCCGGACGGCGATCCTTGAGCGTGAAGATATCGGCGGCGGTCTTGATCAATCCCGCATTGAAGAACGTATCTATGTTCTCGGCCCCCAGCCCCTCGATGTCCAGGGCACCGCGCGACACGAAGTGGCGCAATCCTTCCACCGCCTGCGCCGGGCAGATCAGCTCGCCGGTGCAGCGGCGGCGGGAATCTTCCTTGCCGGTCTTCTCGTTGATCTCGCGCGTCGCCGGCGAGCCGCAGATCGGACAGGTATGCGGGAATTCGTATGGCACGGCATCGGCCGGCCGCTTGTCGATGACGACACTGACGATCTGCGGAATGACATCGCCTGCCCGCTGGATCACCACCGTATCGCCGATGCGCACGTCGATGCCGTCGCGGATCGGCTGGCCGGTGCTGTCCAGGCCCTTGATGTAGTCCTCATTGTGCAGCGTGACATTCTCGACCACGACGCCACCGACAGTGACCGGCGCCAGCCGCGCGACCGGCGCCAGCGTGCCGGTACGGCCAACCTGGATGTCGATCTTCTGCACAGTCGTCATCGCCTGTTCGGCCGGAAATTTGTGCGCGACGGCCCAGCGCGGCTCACCGGTGACGAACCCCCATCGGCGCTGCAATTCCAGCTGGTCGACCTTGTAGACGACGCCGTCGATATCATAGCCAAGTGCCGAACGTTGCTCCTCGATCCGATGATAATGCGCGATCAACTCGTCGGCCGATTTCGCCCGCACCATCAGCGGACTGATCTTGAACCCCCACTCGGCGAATTTCTGCACCGAATCATATTGGGTCGGAGCCGGATCCGCTGTCGTATAGCCCCAGGCATAGGCAAAGAATTTGAGGTTGCGGCTGGCGGTAACGGACGGATCCTTCTGGCGCAGCGAACCGGCCGCCGTGTTGCGCGGATTGACGTAGTCCTGGCCGCCGACCGCCGCCGACCGCTGCTTCAACGCCTCGAATTCCGCATAGGTCATGTAGACCTCGCCACGGATCTCAATGGTTTCGGGCCAGTCCGAACCTTTCAGCCTCGCTGGAATATCGGCAATCGTCTTCAAATTGGCGGTGATGTCTTCGCCGACGGCGCCGTTGCCACGCGTTGCGCCCTGCATGAACACACCGTTTTCGTAACGCAGCGAAGCCGAAAGCCCGTCGATCTTCGGCTCGGCCGTGAAGGCGATGTCGAGCTCCTTGTCGCGATCGAAGAACCGCCGGCCGCGTTCGATGAAATCGGCGACGTCATCGTCGGTATAAGCCTTGGCAAGGCTGAGCATCGGCACCGCATGGCGCACCTTGGTAAAGCCTTCCGCGGGTGCCGCACCGACCCTGAGCGATGGCGAATCCTCGCGCACCAGCGCTGGAAAGCGCTCCTCGATGGCAAGGTTGCGCCGTGCCAGCGCATCGTATTCCGCGTCGGTGATAATAGGCGCGTCTTCGGTATGGTAGCGCCGGTCGTGCTCGGCGATCACTTCCGCCAGACGCTTCAGCTCGGCTTCGGCCTCGCTTTCGGTCAGGGCATCGACTGGTTTTTCGGACATGGTTTTGCACCTGGCTGCTGTTGGCCCGGGACAATAGATCAGGATTCGGATGGAAGGGAGCTGAATTCTGACAAAACCACGCCGAAACAGCGGGATGGAGCCATATGCTGACTCTGTTGCAAAGCCCGGATTTTCACTGGTCGGCGAACCGTAGGTGGTGGGTCAGTCTGAAATCCCATCGGTCACTGAGCACTCAATCGCGTCGGACCGTGCATCGACGAACAGTCGGGTTCCATCTGTGAATTCAATCAGTACTTCTGCCGCACGAAACCGCCAAACGTGGATCACCATTTTTCCTGAGAGAAGTTTTGTCAATTCGACAGTTTCCTCTTCCAAATCCATCGGATTCTCCTAAGCCGCTGAGTGTTTCTTATACGGCCCGCGAACCGTTGGCTTCTCGGCTTCCTTTGCTTCGATCCACTGCCGAACCATGCGCCATCAGGACGCCGCGATGTTCTCGCGCAGCAGTCGCTCGGCGGCGGCGCGGGCCTCGTCGGTGATCGTGGCGCCGGCCAGCATGCGCGCGATCTCCTCTTGCCGCGCCGGCCGGTCCATCTCGGCAATGCCGGTCGCGACACGGTCGGTGGTGCCGGATTTGGAGATCAGGAAATGCGTCGCCGCGCGCGCCGCCACCTGTGGCGCGTGCGTCACCGACAGCACCTGCACGCGCTTCGACAGCCGCGCCAGCCTTTGGCCGATGGCGTCGGCGACAGCGCCGCCCACGCCGGTGTCGATTTCATCGAAAACCAGCGTCGGCGCCGAGCCACGGTCGGCCAGCGCCACCTTCAGCGCCAGAAGGAAGCGCGAAAGCTCGCCGCCGGAGGCCACCTTCATCATCGGCCCGGGCCGCGTGCCTGGATTGGTGCGCACCCAGAATTCGATCTGGTCAATGCCCTCTTCCATGCGGCTCTCGGCATCGCTCTTCATTTCCACGATGAAGGCCGCGCGTTCGAGCTTCAGGGCCGGCAGTTCCGCCATGACCGCCTTGGTCAGGCCGACCGCCGCCGCATGACGAAGCGAGGACAGCTGTGCGGCTGCGATGTCATACGTCTCGCGTGCCGCGGCGGCCTGCTTTTCCAGCCCGTGCAGGCGTTCCTCGCCGGCGTCGAGGTCGGCGAGATCGGCCGACATCGTGTCGCGCAGTTGCGCCAAATCGTCGACGGCGACGCTGTGCTTGCGTGAGGCCGCGCGCAACGAGAACAGCCGCTCCTCCGCTTTCTCCAGCCGCTGCGGATCATATTCGGTGGCGCGCAGTGCGGCCTCGACGCCCGATTGGGCCGCGTCGAGCGACAGCATCGCCTCGTCGAGCGACTTGACCACGTCGTCGAGCAGGCCTGGCGCCTCCGTCACCTTGCGTTGCAGCCGCCTCAGCAGGCTGGCCAGTTGCGGCAAGGGCGACGACGGGCCGGACAGCACATCCTGCGCGTCATGGATTTCGGACGCGATCTTCTCGGCCCGCATCATCGACGCGCGCAGTTCGGCAAGATCGGTCTCCTCACCCGGCTGCGGATCGAGCTTTGTCAATTCCGCCACCGCCGCACGCAGATAGTCGGCCTCGCGCGCCGCCGCCGCCACCTTGGCACGGTGGCGCGACAACTCCTGCTCGCAGGCGCGCCAATGCCGCCATGCCTCGCCAGTCGAGCGAACGGCGCCGAGATGGCCGCCGAAAGCATCGAGCACCTCGCGGTGAGCGCCGGGATCGACCAGAGCACGTTCATCGTGCTGGCCGTGGATCTCGACCAACGCGCGCCCGACATCGCGCATCAAGGTGACGCTCGAAGGCTGATCGTTGACGAAGACACGGGTACGGCCGTCCGCGGTCTGAAGGCGGCGCAGGATGATGTCGCCGTCATCCTCGATGGCATTGTCGGCTAGCAGCGCACGGGCCGGATGATTGCGCGGCACGTCGAAGACGGCGATAACCTGGCCTTGCGCCGCGCCATGGCGCACCAGCGACGCGTCACCGCGCGCACCAAGCGCCAGCGACAGGGCATCGAGCAGGATGGACTTGCCGGCACCGGTTTCGCCGGTCAGCACCGAAAGACCCGGCTGGAAGTCGATATCCAGCTTCTCGATCAGGACGATATCGCGGATCGACAGTCTGGAGAGCATCAGAACCCGAATCTAGGACGGCACGCGACCATTTGCAGTCGCAGCGGCGCACTATCTTTTTGTTTGAGCACCGGATCAATCCGAAAAAAGCGCTGCGTACGCTTCGATCCGATGCTCCAAGCAGGTTCCGCAAAAGTGTTCCGCGGTTTTGCGACAAGAACCTGCGACAAACAACGAAATCAGGCAGACGGCGCGTTGGCGAAGCCCGCGACGTCTGCTTGGGGGGTCAAGCCCCGGTGATCAATTTCCCGGCCTTGGATATCCACGATCCGGCATTTTCGCGCGGTGCAAGCCCATTGCTTTGCAACAGCTTGTAGGAATCCTTGTACCACGAGCTGTCGGGATAGTTGGTGCCGAGCACGGCGGCGGCCGTCTGCGCCTCCGAAGTCAGACCCATCGCGTAATAGCTTTCGGTCAGGCGGGCGAGCGCCTCCTCGACATGGCGCGTGTTGGAATAATTCTCGACCACGGTGCGGAAGCGCTTGACGGCGGCGATGTATTCCCGGCGCTCGAGATAGTAGCGGCCGATCTGCATTTCCTTGCCGGCCAACTGATCGTTGGCGAAGCGGATCTTTTCCTTGGCGTCGTCGACATATTCCGATGTCGGCCAGCGCGTCACCAGATCCTGCATTGTCTGAACGGTTTGGCGCGCTTCCTTCTGGTCCTGCGTCACGTCCTTGATCTGGCGGTAATAGCTCAAGCCGATGATGTACTGCGCATAGGCGGCGTCATCGGTCGATGGATAGAGCGTGAGGTAGCGCTTGGCCGAGCCGATCGCCTCGTCGTAATTGCCCTGGCGATAATCGGCGAAAGCGCCCATCACCATCGATTTGCGAGCCCATTCCGAATAGGGGTGCTGGCGGTCGACGGCGTCGAACTTGCGGCTCGCCTCCTGCAGGCGTCCGGCATTGAGATTGGCAAGGCCCTGATTGTAGAGAACATCGGCCGGTTCGGTCTGGTCGACATAGGTCGACAGGTCGATATCTTTCTCCGACGACATGCAGGCCGACAGGAAGAGCGATGGAACAACTACTGAAAGCGCCAGGAAAACGGCCCTCTGCGGTGCTTTCAATTGACCAACTCGCTTGAAGAACATGATTGGATCTCGCCCTTTCGGCGCTATTTCAATGCCAGTTGCATGCCATTGTTTCAAAACTGGTCCCCACTTTTGAACGACATGCACTAATCGACGGCAGCAGCCATAAACC
>NZ_RZRA01000391.1:0-4895 GCF_003998945.1 Mesorhizobium sp. M7A.F.Ca.CA.003.01.2.1
CATCGTGCCGCCGAACTGCCTGTCTGGCTGCACAGATACAATTGGCATCGTCCACATGGCAGCCTAAAGTCAAAAACGCCTATCAGTCGCCTCGCCCTGATCGAGGACAACCTGTTGAAGCTCCACATCTAGGGCATGCGAAAATAGAAAATAACGGGCAAAAAGATGCGCCTTTTCCGACTCCGAGCCTAGATGGTTGAAAGCCTCGAAGTACTCCTTCGTCCGCTCGAGGAGATCTCCCGCATAAAGCGCCAACGGCTGTGACACGGTGACCCTCGGGCGCGCCTTGACCTTCGGCGTCTCAGGTCCACTCTTGGCCATCTCAGATTATCGGCTTAATTCCGGTGCCGGTATGCGACAAAGCCGAACAGAGTAGCCGCTGCGACGTTGAAGATTGCCCACAGCTCGCGCGGCAAATGAACCGGCATGAACGGGTTGAAGATCGCTGCCGCTCCAAACAGCGCCCAAGCCAGGGTGCGATTTTCAGGGCCTGATCGCCACACCATGGCTCCGCAGTAGATCCCGGCGAAAAAGACCACCACGCGGAGGAATTGGTAATAGCCGTACGGCCATGGCGCTACCGCCAGCAGCGAGGCAATAGCTACACAGATGCAGACCAACCGGACCGTTCCGGCCGGCGTCGAAAAGCATTATTTTCAGCAAACTTGATCCTCAAACGCCCAGCACGGTTGTTAGTGGAGTTTCGGCGCCCGCCATATATTTGAAAAGCCAGATTGCCCAAGTGATCGGCCAAATGAACGCCAACATCGCATCCAGGCTCAAGTTAATCAGGATTTTTACGACCACTGATGCATGGCCCTGCCATGTGTCGACGACATTCATCACGTAGGTGATCGGCCCGCCCAGCATGAAGAGGAGGCCCAGCGGAGCTGACATGATGTTCTTCAGCATGTTTGTGTCCCTCAGAAAGGCGTGACCTTCAGTGACAGTGATACGCGCCGGTCTTATGGTTGGTATGGCAACCGTTGGCATCAGTGCCGCCACTGTGTGCAAACGCGCCGGTCGCGCAAGCGATTATTGCAGCGGCCATAGCCGCGAGAAATGTTGTTTTCATTTTATTGCCCTCCCAAAGTATTTCAGACAGAGCACTATTGCCGGTCGGGCACAAGCTGCTCGTGGCACTGTGAACACAAATAGGATAGATGCTCCTCTGTGCAGGCCAAGATCGGGCGAGGAGAATACTTTGGATGGATTGCGATTGATGCACGTCCCGTTGGCGATCCTGCTGACATGGCCAAGGGTGGCGACGGCAAATGAATGCCTCTCGAAGTACACCAAGACCGACGTCTGCGCCTACGCAAAAAAAATGCAAACCGAAATGGCTCCAGCATTGCCCATGCTGATCAGTTCGAACATCTCCGTTCGGAGCATCATCGCAATCGGGCCAAGGATCGTTTTCAACGCCACCTGGGCTCAGACCGATGCGGAAGTAGACGCCAAATTGTTGGCTGCTGGCGTCTCGCGGCCGGTCTATGTCCAGAAGATCGATGAAATGACCAAAAACTATGTCTGTCGTGCGGAGGAACTATCTGCCTTCGTTCGCCTGGGCGGTGAGATCCAGTACACGTATACGACTGTGGATAATTTCCCAGTCGCGAACCCGCTCGTAGCACTCTGTCCTTAGAGCATCGCAGCACGGCTCATGACATGACTAGTCGCGGCCGATCAACCAGTTGATCAGCAGCCATGATCATTTGTTGGAACTCAATTGAGCCTGATCCGCACTAGCAAGTGGATAGAAGTGAATGTGCGGTTGCCCTTTAGCTCTACTATGCATAGAAACCACTCTGCCGGGGGGCGTAAAGTTGGGGTTGTGAGTGCGTGGGCTCTAAATTCGAAAAACTAAATAAGTTGCGTGACTCACTGCGAGAATCCAACCACGATTTTCGGGCGAGCACTCAGCTATTCAACAGCCTGGACCCTGCCAAGATCGACGGCGACCTGGATGTCATTAACCGCGGAAAGCAGCGCGGCGAGGTGAACCAACCCCCGAAAACGGCAAAGAATCTCGACGATGTCGAACATGCCATCGTGGAACGCGTTGAGGATGAGAAGAAGGCTGCGCATCACACTCTTGAGGACAACCTGCAACTCCTTGGAGGTCGTCTTGCCGGCCTCGATTTCGAGGAACAATTCGGTCTAATCCGTCAGACGAATGCCGCTAGCGTTTCGGACTTCAAAGCCTCGGTCGCCGTGGGCCTCGATGAACTTCACGGCCTGAGAAGGGCCCTGAACGACGCCGAAAAAGAGCATGCATGGTTTAAGGAGAAGCACGGTCTCGTTCGTGCCGCGCGTGTGCAGCACGGTGCCGCTCACATTTTCCGGCTATCGCTTCTGCTATTTCTGTTTCTGGTCGAGACAGCGATGAACGGCAACTTCCTGGCCAAGGGCAATGAGCAGGGATTTTTTGGTGGCATCCTTGAGGCTGCGGCATTCTCTTTCATCAACATCGGGGCGGCTTTGCTCCTGGCGGTTTTCTGCGCTCGTCTCGTCACCCATCGGTCGTTTTTCGTAAAATTCGTTGGGATCATTTCAATCCTTTTCTATATCGGCTTGGCGATTTCGATAAACTTGGCGCTAGCGCACTACCGTGAGGTCAGCGGCTCTCTCGCTGACGGCGCCTGCGCTTAGGTCATCCGTAATATGCTCGCCAATCCAGCGGGTCTCACGGACATCAAGTCCTGGTTGCTGTTTGCGATCGGCCTGATGTTTTCGCTTTTCGCTTTTATCGACGGCTGGTTCGTGCTCGACCCTTACCCAGGCTACACTGGCGTTGAAAATCGGCTCGTTCGACGGCGCGATGACTACATCGATCGAAAGAAGGAACTGATCGAAGAGCTGCAGGATGTCCGCGACGACCACAACGAAAAAGTGGAGGAAATCGTCAAGCAGCTTGGTAGTCGCCGGCGCGAGCACCGCGCGATTGTCGATCATCGATCGAGGCTTCTGGCTCTTTTTGCGCAGCATCAAGACCAATTGGAGCGAGCCTGCAATCAGCTTTTGTCGATGTATCGGGAAGCCAACATCCAGGCGAGGACCGAGCCGGCGCCCAAGCATTTCGGAACGCCCTACAAACTTGATCGCATCAAGCCATACGTCACCGGCGAGCGGGAGTGGAATGAGGGAGATGTTGGCGCATCAATTCGCCAGGCGCAGGAGGAACTCAACGAGCAGGTTCGTCTGATTGGTCAGGAATGCGAACGGGGAATTGAGCAGTACCGAGATCTTGATAAGCTTCACCCGGACAGCGTGAATGTCTAGGCGAACCCGCAGACGCAAGAAAGGCAATGCGGGTACCATTGCCGCGGCCATTGCCCTTGGTGTGCTATCCGTTGCGATGTTGGCCGGCTTCGGCTGGATGTGGACCAGGTCTGGCAATGGCCATATCGACGCCAACACGAATTGCCCATTGGACGGACCCTCCAGCCTGACCGCCGTCCTCATCGACGCCACTGATCCAATTTCGGCAACGACGATGGCTGATCTCAAGAACGAGTTCCGAAAGACCATTGGGCAGGTCGAGCCGGGTGGGTATGTGAGGATTTATACCCTGAGCTCGGCGCCTGGTGAGCTGACGGTGATGTTCGATGGATGCAATCCCGGTGATGGGTCGACCGTCGATAGTTGGACCAACAATCCTGCGCGGCGTCAAAAGAAGTGGGAAAACGCCTTCGGCGATCCTTTGAACAAACTTCCCGATGAAATCCCGAATGCGGCTTCCGCGAGCCAATCTCCGATCATGGCTGGAATTCAGAAAATCAAGCTGTCGCTCTTCGATAGCAGCTTGGCCAAACAGGGCAGTCCCAAGCGATTGGTGGTCGCCTCTGACATGATCGAGCATACGACGATTTACTCGCAGTACCGATCGGGACTGGATTACCAAAAATACCTCAACAGCGCCGCCGACCGCACATATGGGACGTCGCTGGATGGGGTGGGCATCACAATTCTTTATATCGATCGGGCAAAGAAGCCATTTCAGACCCTGGATCACGCGGAGTTCTGGACACATTGGGTCCAGAACCATCACGGCGAGTTCGAAAAGCTGGTTGGCTTGGATGGGTTAAACTGATGGCGAGAGCGCACGACAAACCTTTGCTGGATCATCCACGTCTGCCGGTCGTGGTTTTCGCGGCATTGACACTCGGCGGGTGTGTATTCATCGCCATTGCAAAACTCTCAGGCGTAAATCCGATCGTCGCGGCGGTAGCACCGGCCTGCCTGATGTTTTTCTATCTCGGGGTTTCGATCTTTGCTGGAAAGCTACAACTGCACGACGAGCAGACCGGCGATAACCTCTACTATATGGGCTTCCTGTTCACCCTGACGAGCCTTGGGGTCTCGCTGTTTCAGTTTGGAACGGAAGGCTCAACCGACACGATCGTCCAAAATTTTGGCATCGCGATCACGTCGACGATCACCGGTATTGCTCTGAGGGTTTTCTACAATCAGATGCGGCGCGATCCCGCGGACATTGAGCGAACGGCGAGGCACGAACTTGCCGACATGACACGGCGTGTAAGAGCCGAGATGGAAAGCGTAACCAGGGAGTTCGCCGACTTTCGTCGTGTCAGCCATCAAATGCTCGAAGAGGGCTTTGCAGAGATTGCCGAGCAAGCGGCACGCAATGGGGAGCACATTCGATCTGCCCTGGACAATATTGCCATGGAATCGATCAAGCCTGTCCAAGAGGCGTCTGCCAAGCTCAGTGACGCGTTGCAGCACAATTTCGGGCAAGTCGAAACCCAGTTTGCTTCGATAGCGAACCGCGTTGGAGCTGCAGCGGATTTGCTGGATAAAGCCAACAGCTCGATGTCCAACTCTGTTGGAAAGCTCGGTAATCAAGCCGACAATATGGCTGCCAAGCTGGAAAA
>NZ_RZRA01000392.1:0-4885 GCF_003998945.1 Mesorhizobium sp. M7A.F.Ca.CA.003.01.2.1
GAGAGGAAGGTCGCCCCTGGCTCCTGCTTCCGGTGGACGACAGACCAGGCCATCATGGCGAAGGCCGTGCGCCGAACGAACTCCCGCTCGTCGGCCGCAAACTCGGCGATCAGTTCTTTCCAGGCGTCCGTATCGACAAAGAGATCCGAGACGCCGTCGACGATGTCCCAGGAGTCGAAACTCGCCGCCCATCGTCTTGCATCTCCAGCAGAAAACCGTTTCGGGTCAGCCGTGACGGAGGCAATGAACTGCGCCTCCATGATGCCGCTGTCCCATAGCTCGAAGGCGCGCTCGTGGTTGCGTTTGATCGTCCGCGCGATCTGCCGCTGCATGCCGTGCGAGATGCCAAGTGCACGGTCGATCTTGATGCCGTAGCGCAACATGCCGAGGCGGTTCTGCTCGGATCCGATGGCGCGAAGATGGGCGACGATTTCCGCGGCACTGGATTGAGGCGAGAGCTCTGCCACGGCAGAGACCTATTTTTCGAGACGGGCGAGCAGCGAGGACGTGTCCCAGCGCTTGCCGCCCATCGCCTGCACATCCTTGTAGAACTGGTCGACGAGTGCGGTGACCGGCAGTCTGGCGCCATTGCGGTCGGCCTCGGCCAGGCAGATGCCGAGATCCTTGCGCATCCAGTCGACGGCGAAGCCGAAATCATATTTGCCGGCGTTCATCGTCTTGTGGCGGTTCTCCATCTGCCAGGAGCCCGCGGCGCCCTTGGAAATCACCTCGATCACCTTCTCGATGTCGAGCCCGGCCTTCTTGCCGAAATGGATGCCTTCGGCCAAGCCCTGGACGAGACCGGCTATGGTGATCTGGTTGATCATTTTGGTGAGCTGGCCGGCACCGGCCGACCCCATCAAGCCGACCATGCGGGCAAAAGCGTCGATGACAGGCTTCGCTTTGTCGAAAGCGTCCTGCTCGCCGCCGACCATCACGGTCAGCACGCCGTTCTCGGCGCCGGCCTGGCCGCCCGAGACCGGCGCATCGAGAAACGAAAACCCGCCGGCTAGCGCCGCCGCCGCCAGCTCGCGAGCGACCTCGGCCGAGGCGGTGGTGTTGTCGATGAAGACCGAACCCTTCTTCATCGATTTGAAGGCGCCTTCCGGACCGGTCGTCACCGAACGCAGATCGTCGTCATTGCCGACACAGGAGAACACAAAATCCTTGCCCTCGGCGGCCTGCGCAGGGGTCGCCGCCAGGCTACCGCCATGCTGGCCAACCCATTGCTCGGCCTTGGCCTTGGTGCGGTTGTAGACGGTGACGTCATGGCCGCCCTTGTTCTTCAAGTGTCCGGCCATCGGATAGCCCATCACGCCAAGACCGAGAAATGCCACAGATGCCATGAGCTTGCCCTTCAGAATGGAAACGGAATTTGCTGCGAAAGCTCTAGGCTCTGCGCTCAATTCGTCAAGACGCGTATAGCCTGATCGACTGGTGCAGCCGAATCGAAAATCGTCAGCGTTTCAGGTGAACGGTGATCCGGCGCTCGATCCATTCGACGCCATGCCGCAATATCTCGACCATCACCAGATAGACGAGGGCGACCCAGATATAGGCCTGGATGTCGAACGAGTTGGCGAAGGCGAGCTTGGCATTGCCCATCAGATCGTAGACCGTGATGATGGCGACGATGGCGGACGCCTTGACCATCAGGATCAGTTCGTTGCCATAGGGCCGCAAGGCGACGATCAAGGCTTGCGGCAGGATGATCTTGCGCAACGTCTGCAGCTTATGCAGGCCAAGCGAGGCCGCCCCTTCCCATTGCCCTCTTGGCACGCTCTCTATGGCGCCGCGCAGAATCTCCGCCTGGTAGGCGGCCGTGTTGAGCGCAAAGGCAAAGACGCCGCAATTGAACGCGTCCTTGAAAAAATCCCAGAGGCCGACCGACTGGAGTTCGACGCGGAACGAGCCCAATCCGTAGTAGACCAGATAGGTCTGGACCAGCAGCGGCGTGCCGCGGAAGAAATAGACGTAGCAATAGGCGAGGCCGGACAGGATCCGGTTGCTGGACATGCGCCCGTAAGCGACGGGCACCGACAGGATCGCGCCGAGTACCATCGATATGGAAACCAGCGCCAGCGTGACCCCAAGCCCGCTCAGATAAGCCGGCGCATATTTGGCAAAGAAATCAGGATTCCAGGCAAGGAAGAGATAGCTGACGATGCCGATTCCGAACAAAATCCATAGGCCCACCAGCGCGTAACCGGCGATACGCCTGCGCGGCCAGCCGCGCGCCCGTGGCGGCGGACGTTCGACCATGGTGGCCGTGGCGCTCATCGCTGCGCCTCCCGCCGGCCAAGCGAGCGCAGGATCGCATTGGTGGCGAAGGACGACAGGACGGCCAGGCCAAGAAAGACCAGCGAGGCGACGCCGAAGAACAGGAAAGCGTGCTTGGTGACGCGGGCCGCAATGCTGGCATTGCGCAGCGTCTCGGCCAGGCCGACGACCGACACCAGCGACGTGTCCTTGAGCAGGCTGAGCCAGCAGTTCTCCAGTCCAGGAAACGCGATGCGCAGCAGTTGCGGCACGATCACCTTGCGCATGGTCAGCCAGTTCGAAAGACCGATGGCATAGCCGCCCTCATACTGGCCTTTGGGAATGGCGCGGAAGGCGGAAAGGAAAACCTCACTGGCATAGGAGGAGAAGATCAGTGCAAGCACGATCATGCCGGCGACAAAGCTGTTGACGTCGATGGTGACGTCAGGCCGGAAATACCTGACGAGATGCTGCAGCAGGATCGGCATGCCAAAAAAGAACAGGAAGAGCGTCACCAGTTCTGGCAGGCCGCGAAAGACGGTGGTGTAGATGTTGGCGGCAAGGCGCAGCGACGGTTCTTCGGACTGCTTGGCGAGTGCAATGAAAAAGCCGATCGTCAATCCGATGGGCAGCGTGGCAAGCGCCAACGCAATGGTGATCAGTGCGCCATAGGCAATATCGTCAAGCCAGCCTTCAGGTCCCCAACTGAGAAGTGTCCATATGCTCTGGGCTGGCATCGACCGGTCTTATCCTCACGGCATTCCCAAGACGAATAGAAAGACGGCGGGGAAATTCCCCGCCGTCTTGACCTGGCTTATCAGGACTCGGCGCCGTAGACGTCGAACTTGAAATACTTGTCGTTGATTTCCTTGTATTTTCCATTGGCGCGAATGGCGGCGATGGCCGAATTGAGCTTGTTGACCAGGTCGGTTTCGCCCTTGCGTACGGCAATGCCGGCACCAGGCCCGAAAATCTCGACCGGCTGCGGCGAAGGTTGGCCGAGGATCTTGCAGCAGGCGCCGTCAGGCGAGTCCAGAAACTGCTGCAGCACGACGATATCGTCCTCGATGGCGTCGAGACGACCATTGGCAAGATCGGCCTGCTCCTCGGGGCTGCTCGGATAGCCCTTCACGGTGCTGTCGGTGTAGGTCTTCGAGGCATAGTTGAAATGCGTGGTGGTGGTGGCGACGCCGATGGTCTTGCCGGCGAGATCTTCCTTGGTCACGCCTTTCAGCGTGCTGTCCTTCGGCACGGCGATCGCCGAGGGCGTGTTGTAGTATTTGTTCGAGAAGTCGACCTTCTCCTTGCGCTCCGGCGTGATCGACATCGAGGCGACGATGGCGTCGAATTTACCGGCCTGGAGGGCTGGAATGATGCCGTCCCAATCCTGGGCGACGAAGGTGCACTTGACCTTCATCTCATCACAAAGCGCCTTGGCGATGTCGATATCGAAGCCCACGAGCTGGCCATCGGCGGTAAGGTTGTTGAAGGGCGGGTAGGCGCCTTCGGTGCCGATCCTCAGGGTCTTTTCCTGGGCCTGGGCGACGCCGAGCGTCAGCGGCGCGGCCGAAGCGGCAAGCGCGATACGCAGTGAAATACGCATGATGGTCCTCTCTTTATGGTCCCGGCCGTCGTTCCGAACGGCTCTGTGGGGCGGTGCTTTTGACCGCCCGCTGGCGCGATACTCCCACTCTTTCCAAGAAAAAAGCAACTGCAAAACCATAAAAATGGGCAAGGCTATTCTGCCGTTGCGTCAGCGCTCAAGCAACGAGCCCGGTGGTGCGCTCGATGAAGTCGGCTATCGATTTTGCATCGTCGAGATCGAATACCGGCAGCAGCTCGCCTTCAATGGCAAAATCGGCGGCGACAGCGACGATGTTGGGATCCTCCGCCGAAAGCGGCGTGCGGTCCTTCGCATCCAGCCGGCGGGTTTCGATCTTGCTGTGGGCTTCGCGCTTGTAGCCCTCGACCAGCACGAGGTCGCAAGGGGCAAGCCGCGACAGGACAGTCTCCAATGTCGGCTCATCCTCGCCGCGCAGCTCGTGCATCAGTGCCCAGCGAACGCCGGAGACGATCGCGACTTCGGTGGCGCCGGCCTGCCGGTGGCGAAAGCTGTCCGCGCCAGGTTTGTCGATGTCGAAGTCATGGTGGGCATGTTTCACCGTCGACACCTTCCAGCCGCGCCGGACCAATTCGCTGACCAACCTCTCGGTCAAAGTCGTCTTGCCGGAATTCTTCCAGCCGGTGATGCCGAAGACGCGTCTGTTCATGGCTTGATGCTCTGCAACAGACGCTCGGCAGACACAAGATCGTCCGGTTCGTTGATGTTGAAGAAAGGGTCGATCCCCGCCGATGGCGGAACCGGGAACTCCACCTCGACAAAACCCTGCCGGTCGATGAAAGCCGAAACCCGCCTGATATCCTGATCGACCAGAAAGTGCCGCAAGGCATCGCGGCAGCCGATCGGCCACAGCGCGAAGGTCGGATGCCGCTTGCCGGCCGAGCGGGCAACGGCAATAGAACCGGGGCTTTGATCGGCGGCCCCTGCCAGACGCTCGACAAGGTCCAACGGCAGGAAAGGCGTGTCACCGGCAGCGCTGACGATCGCCTTGCAAGGCCTGTTGGC
>NZ_RZRA01000393.1:0-4880 GCF_003998945.1 Mesorhizobium sp. M7A.F.Ca.CA.003.01.2.1
AAGCAATAGACTGATTTTCGCAGCTTAAATTTCGGTTACGATCGGCACATGATCGTGCTGATCGTCGCAGAAATTCACTTCTGATCTTCGACCATTGGCTAGAATGTGTCGCCGACATTCTCCACACTCCGCGGAAGCGCTCCTCTCGTGAAGCTCCGAAGATCAGCGAGCAGCTTTGCGTGTCGATCGTCGGTCGCCGATATCATGACCGCTGCCTCATCGGTGCGATCATCTCGTGCAGGCGGACGATCTATACTGCAATGCGACAGCCGATCGGTGCATCGTCTTGTCAAGCACGAACGCAGATCGGCCTGCTCGTGAATTGACAGATAACTCTACATGGCAGAGTATTCTGTACAGCATGCTGGAGCATTTCAATGTCGATCGCACAGGAGCAAGCGGCGCTGTCGCCGTTCGAGATTGCCAAGACGGTCCGCCACGGCGGCAGCATGGTTGTCGGCGGCCTCCGGCTTGGCTGCGCCGGAGCCAATCGATGAGTGCCGACGAAATCATCCACCAGAGCACTCGGCTCAGGATCATGGCGGCGCTGAGCATGCTGGAAAGGCGGCAAACGCTGGATTTCACCGGGCTGAAAGCCATCGTGGACGTCACCGACGGCAATCTCGGTGCGCATCTCGATACGCTGGCCAGGGCTGGTTATGTCGACATCGAAAAGCTGTTCGTCGGCCGCCGGCCGCAGACGCGCGTCAGGGCGACGACGAGCGGACGGCGCGCGTTCCGCGGCCATGCCGCATTCCTGCGCAAGATCCTCGATCAGGCCGAGGCGGCGGCGCGCAGGAAATAGCGTGATGACTGGGCAATCCGCTCAGCGCGCGGCAACAACGGCAACGCCGGCGCCGATCATCACACCGCCCGCCGCGCGGTTCACCCGGCGTACGATCCTTGGTGTGCGCAACAGGCTGCGGGCGCGACCGGCGAGGACGACATGACCGCCGATCACCACGACCTCGACGGCCACGATCACCATCATCAGCACACCGAGATGACCTGCGTCGAGCGATGCGCCGACGACGCTAGGCAACAGCGCAATGTAGAACAACGGCATTTTCGGATTGCCAAGATTGAGCGCGATGCCGGTGGCAAAAATCATCAACAGCCCTCGCCGTCCTGAGATGGGCTGCAGTTCGGGAATGACGGGCGCCGCCATCCACAGCCTGATGCCCGTCCAGACCAGATAGGCCGCTCCACCATAGCGAAGCACCGTCATGACGATCGCCATCTTGGCGGCGACGATCGACAGGCCGAAGGCGGCGAGGATCAGGAAGATGAGGATGCCGACCACGGTGCCGGCACCGTAGGCGATGCCCGACGCGGCGCCATTGGAGATTGTGCGCGCGACGATCGTCATGTTGTCCGGACCCGGGCTGGCAGCGAACACGAAGAAGGCGGCCGCAAAGGCAAGCGAGGTCGCGAGATCCATGAAAACTCCCGAGGGTAATGCCGCTCTCGGGAGTCCAGACTAGCCGGTTTACCTGTCGGCGCCATCAGGAAAATCGAGAAACTGCGCGATGCGCATTTCCGTCACGGCTGATAGCCGAGGCAGATGGCGCCGAGCGCGACGATGGCGCAGGCGCCGACCCGCCGCGGCGTCAGCACCTCGCCGAGGAACAGACGTCCGATGAAGGCCGCGAAGACGACGCTGGTTTCGCGGATCGCGGTGATCGGACCGGCCGGTCCGAGCGCGAAGGCCGCGACCACGACACCGTAGGCCAGAAGTGCAAACAGGCCGCCGCCCAGCGCCTTCCAGGTTTCCGGCGCACCCAGGTCGACTGTGAGCCGGCCACGGCAGGCGACGAAGGCCGCCGGCAGCAACGCGCCGTAGATCACCAGCACCCATGCGGTATAGGCACCGGCGTTTCCCGCCGCCCGAACGCCGAGCGCATCGACCGTCGCATAGGCGGCGATGATCGCTCCCGTTGCCAGCGCATAGAGTATCGATGTCGTGGCGGCCCTGCCCCTTCCGAGAGAAAGGCCCATGATGCCGCCCGCGACCAGCGCGACACCGATGGTCTGCGGCAGAGTGAGCTGCTGGTTGGCCAGGAAGAACTCGCCGAGCGTGACGAGCAGCGGCACGCTGCCGCGAACGATCGGATAGACCTGTCCCAGCTCGCCATATCTGTAGGCGGCCACCAGAAACAAACTGTAGCCAACCTGCAGGCAGGCCGAGAGCACAATGTAGGACCAGGCCGGCGCGGCCGGAAGGGCGTGGAAGAAGGCTAAGGGGATGGCGAGCGCCGTACTGGAAAAGCTCATGACGGTGACGGTCCACAACCTGTCGGCCCCCGTGCGCAGGAACGCGTTCCAGGTTGCGTGCAGGATCGCCGCAAACAATGCGAGCCCGATGACCAGCGGGCTCATTGGGACTTACGCGAAGCAGCGACGATGCCCATGGCCGCCTTGCGGGCGTCGCGAATGGCGGCGTCGGCCGGCCCCATCTGCGCCAGCAAGGTCGCACCTTCGATCAGCATAAGCAGTGTCGCCGCCACGCTTTCGGCGCGGCCGCGCGGCATCATCTCTTCGAGGATAGACCGCATGCGCCGCTTGAGGCCGTTCTTCTGCCTGACAACGGCCTTGAAAACCGGATGCCCGGGATCGCCGAACTCGGCCAATGCATGTGCGAACAGACAGCCATGGAAATCGGCGCTGCGGAACCAGAGTGCATGCCAGTCAAAAATCCTTCCGATTTTCTGTTCCGGCGGAATGCCCTCCTGGGCGAGCCGGTCGAGCTGGCGGTCGAAACGCATAGCGCGATAGTCGAGCACCTCGACGATCAATTCGTCCTTGCTGGGGAAGTGGCGATACATCGTCATCTTGGCCACATCGGCTTCGGCGATGATCCGGTCGATACCCGTCGCATGGAAGCCGGCGCGCTTGAACAGCACGTAGGCCGTTTCAACGACGTGCTGGCGCTTATCGGAAACGGGCGATGGTGTCATGGCGCATACCGAGTGGTGAGACAGGTCTGTCTCATACATATGCGACGGATCGCGCCAGCTGTCAACGCGGCACGAAAAACGCCTGCAGCCGATCAAGCCACAGGCGCGAAAGAGATTGGAAGGGGAAACCGGGTTTAGCGCAGAATGCGGCAGCGGCCGTTGTAGACCATCCAGCGGTCGAAGCCCGAGACGCAGAATTCGACATTGTCGCCGATCGAGGCAAAGCCCTGGCCTTCCTCGATCAGGTACCAGATGGTGCGATCGCGGCCGTCGGACAGGCTGACGGTGGCCCCGCAATAACGGCGACCGATCGGCCAGGTATCGTCGGCCGCCAGATAGCGATGCTGGTGAATGCGCCGGAAATCGGTGATCTGCACATCCGGCAGATGCGGCACGTGATGCACCTGATAGGAAAAGCGGCTGGTGATCTTGTTCAGTACCCAAGGCTGACCGCAGACCCCGCTGTCTTCATCGGAATAGACCGTAAGATCGGCGGCCTGCACGGTCTGGGTGATACCGAGAGGCGCGGCAAGCGGGGTGCAGAGCGAAATCAGGGCGGCAAGAGCGGATTTGGCGAAGCGAGTCATGGCAGCCTCTCAAGGTCGATTGTGCGCACTGTGCGGATTCGCTCGGCGGCGGTCAAGCGGTTGCGTTGACAATGGTTTCCCAGTTTGAAACTGCTTTTTGACCAAAGCCGAATTTACACGGCACCGGAATGGCTCTGGCACGTTCATGCCCGGATCCAAAAGAGCGCGGGTCCCGGGTCGTCAATGAGCCCGCCTCAAGCCTGCTCGCCGGCCAGCCATTCCAACGACCAGTGCGCCGGCCGCCCCACCGCAAGCAGCCTGTGCAGGGCCGGCAGCAGCGTCCGCAACTCGCCCTCCAGCGTGAACGGCGGATTGACCACCAGCAGACCGCTGCCGTCGAGGCTGGGTTCCGAAGAGGCCGGCCTGATCTCGAATTCGATGTCGAGCAGCTTCGGGATGCCCGATTGCTTCAGCGCCTTGCGGAAAGCGATGATCGCCTTGCGGTCCTTGATCGGATACCAGAGCGCGTAGATGCCGCCTGGCCAGCGCTTGTGCGCCCTTATGAGCCCGTCGACGAGGCGATCGAACTCACCCGCTTCCTCGAATGGCGGATCGATGAGAACAAGGCCGCGCTTCTCCTTCGGCGGCAGATGGGCGCCGAGCGCCAGCCAGCCATCGAGTTCGATGATCCGGGCCTGGAAATCGCCGGCAAAGAACGTCCTCAGCCTCGCGGCATCCTTGGGGTGCAGCTCGATCGCGGTCAGCCTGTCCTGCTTGCGCATGAGATGGCGCGCAATCAACGGCGAGCCCGGGTATTTCTGGATGCCACCCTCAGGGTTGAGCGACCGTATTGTCTCCAGATAAGGCGCGAGCAGTGCTGCCACCGGCGCGGCAAACGGGGCATCGATCAGCCTGCCGATGCCGCCTTGCCACTCACCCGTCTTCTGCGCTTCGGCCGACGACAGATCGTAGCGGCCAATGCCGGCATGGGTGTCGACGACCCGAAACGCCTTGTCCTTCTGCTTCAGATACTCGAGCAAGCGCGTCAGCACGACATGCTTGACGACGTCGGCGAAATTCCCGGCATGGTAGGCGTGGCGGTAGTTCATCGTTTTGTGCCGTTATGCATGTCGTTGTCCCAAAACCGCTGCACACTTTTGGGCGACATGCATCAGCCCCTGCCCCAGCGCGGCGGTGGCGGCTGAGAGTTCGGATTTTCCGGCCGACCGCCTCGAGTGCGCAAGGTCAGCAAAAATCCGATCAGGCCGATCGCCATCAGCGCGAAGCCGACCGGCCGTGCACGGCTGTCGATCTCGCCTGCGCCGGAGCGCAGGATGAGATCGACAGCCCGCATCGGTATGTCGTCGGCATCACCCGGTCCGACGGTGAAGACGTA
>NZ_RZRA01000394.1:0-4877 GCF_003998945.1 Mesorhizobium sp. M7A.F.Ca.CA.003.01.2.1
CGCTTCGTCATTGATTTCATCCGCTGGCGGAGGACGGCGCGGCGGTTCGGTGGGCGCCGCATCCGGCTGGCGGCGATCGCCGTCTGGGTGATGCCGCTGACGCTGGGCGCGGTCTTCCTGGCGCTGTTCGGTGCCGCCAATCCGGTCATCGACTATTGGCTGTCGCTGATCGATCTCGTGAGGCTGCTCGATCTTATCCAGCTGGCGCGGATTGCCTTCTGGCTGTTCGTGCTCGCCGCTGTCTGGGCTTTTCTGCGACCGCGCATGCCGCGCCTGGTTCGCCGCATCCCGCGCGCGTTGCCGGCGGTCAGCGCTCAAGCCGGCAAAACCGCCACCACCATCGAAGACATCCTGTTCGGCAAGGCCGCCATCCTGCGCGCCCTGATCGTCTTCAACATCCTGTTTGCGCTGCAGACGGCGCTCGACGCCGCCTATCTGTGGGGCGGGGCAGCGCTTCCCGATGGGCTGAGCTACGCCTCCTACGCGCATCGTGGCGCCTATCCCTTGATCGTCACGGCACTGCTTGCCGCCGGCTTCGTGCTGGCAGCGCTGCGACCCGGCAGCGAAACCTCGGCCGATCCGCTGATCCGCCGGCTGGTCTATGTCTGGGTGGCGCAGAACATCATGCTGGTCATCTCGTCGATCCTGCGGCTCGACCTCTATGTCGGCATCTATGCATTGACCTACTGGCGCGTCGCCGCCTTTGTCTGGATGGGGCTGGTGGCAGCAGGCCTTGCCCTGATCATTGCCCGCATCGCGCTTAGAAAATCCAACGAATGGCTGCTGTCCGCCAATCTTCTGACGTTATCCCTGACGCTTTATGCCGGCTGTTTCATCAATTTCGCAGCAACGATCGCCAATTACAATGTCGACCATTCCCTCGAAATGACCGGCCAGGGCATTCCCCTAGACGCCTGGTATCTTCACTCGCTCGGTCCGGGCGCGTTTCCCGCGCTTGATCGCTTCCTCGAGCACCAGGGCAAGACGGCGGCCGCCGGCACTGTCCGCGAACTGGCCGGCGTGCGCGGCAGCGACGAAATCTGGTATCGAACTATCCAGCAGAACTGGCGGGCCTGGAGCTTTCGCGACTGGCGGCTGCTTCGATATCTCGACACCAAGGAGCCGTTCGTGATTCCCTCCGCTATCGAACCTTCCATGCCGGGCCGCTGATCCATGCCGCATCACATCCTCGTCGCCGACGATGACCCGCACATCCGCGAGGTGATCTGCTTTGCCTTGGAGAAGGCCGGCATGAAAACGACAGGGGTGGCCGACGGTGCCGCCGCCTTGCAGGCAATCGGCCGCCGGGCACCGGACCTCGTCGTGCTCGATATCGGCATGCCGGAAATGGACGGGCTGGAGGTCTGCCGGCGGCTGCGGCACATATCCGATGTGCCGGTGCTGTTCCTCTCTGCGCGCGACGAGGAGATCGACCGCATCCTCGGGCTCGAAATGGGCGGCGACGACTATGTGACGAAACCATTCAGCCCGCGCGAGCTGGTTGCCCGCGTCAACGTCATCCTGCGGCGCGCCCGCCCGGCGGTGCCCGAACCGGCCGACGACAGGCAGTTTTCGCATGGCAAACTGGCTCTGGCGCCGGCCAGCCATACCGCCAGCTTCGACGGCAAGCCGTTATCGTTGACAGGAATAGAGTTCTCGATCCTGAAGGGGTTCCTGGCGCGGCCGGCGCATGTGCTCGACCGCGACGCGGTGACGGCCAGCGCCTATGCCGCAAACATCCACGTCGCCGGCCGCACCGTCGACAGCCACATCCGCAACATCCGCGCCAAACTGGCAGCCGTGGGTTGCCCAAATGTCATCGAGACGGTGCATGGCGTCGGCTTCCGGCTTGGCCGATGCGGCTGACGGCCTCCAGCAAATGGATCGGCCGCAAATGGCGGCCACGGCTTGCCACGGTCGTCGTCGCCATCCTGATCATGGTGATGGCCTTGCCACTGGTCGGCCTGTTCTTCTTCCGCCTCTACGAGAACCAGCTGATCCGCCAGACCGAGGCGGAGCTGATCGCGCAAGGCGCTGCCATCGCCGCCATCTATGCGCGGGATGTACGTGACGCCGGCATCCCACCGGAAAAGCTCGGTGCGCCGATGCCGGAGCCAAGTGGGGATTCAAGCCGCAGCGTCAATCCGGACCCGCTCTACAGGCCAATCGAACCGCAGCTCGATCTTGCCTCGGATTATGTCCTGCCGACCCGGCCGGCGGCGATGCCGGCGATCGTCGATCCCGCCTTCGCGGTGATCGGCGCGCGCCTGTCCGGCATCCTCGACGCCACCCAGAAAACCACGTTGGCCGGCTTCCGGCTGCTCGACCCCCGGGGCGTCGTCATTGCCGGGCGCGGCGAGGTCGGCCAGTCGCTCAGTGCGGTCGAAGAGGTGCGCACAGCACTTGCCGGCCACTATGCCAGCGCGCTCAGGCTGCGCATTCCCGACCAGCCGACGCCACCGCTCTATTCGGTCAGCCGCGGCACCAAGGTGCGTGTCTTCGTCGCCCTGCCGGTCGCTGTCGACGGCCAGGTCGCCGGCGTCGTCTATGTGTCGCGGACGCCCAACAACATCATCAAGCATCTCTATGGCGAACGCGGCAAGGTGACGTTGGCGGCGATCGCCATTCTCGGCGGCACGCTGCTCATCGGTCTCATCTTCCTGCGCACCGTCAGCCGGCCGATCTATGCGCTGATCGACCGCACCGAGCGCATCGCCGCCGGCGACCGCACGGCGATCCGGCCGCTCGACCACCACGGCACGCGAGAGATGGCGGAGCTGTCCGCAGCCTTCCTCGACATGGCCGAGAAGCTTCAGGCACGGTCGGACTCGGTCCAGACTTTCGCCACACATGTCTCGCATGAGCTCAAATCGCCGCTGACGGCGATCCAGGGCGCGGCCGAATTGCTGCGCGATTCCGGTGGCGCGATGGACGATGCGGAGCGGCGGCGTTTCTCCAACAATATCGTCACCGATGCGGGGCGGCTCAATCTGCTGGTGCGGCGCCTGCTCGACCTGGCGCGCGCCGAAAACCTGGCGCCGAGCGGCGAAAGCACATCGCTCGGTGCGGCACTGTCGCTGCTGCCCGTCGATAGCAGGCTCACGGTTAGCATCGGGGCCGGCGGCGACATCAGATTGCGCATATCGGCCGAGAACGCGGCTATCGTGCTGGCCAATCTCATCGACAATTCGGCCAGGCATGGCGCGACGCAGGTTTCTGTCTCCGCTACGAGCGCCGGCGGCAAGGCGAGCATCCTGGTCAGCGACGACGGTGCCGGCATTTCGCCGAGCAACCGGGCGCGCATTTTCGAGCCGTTCTTCACCACGCGGCGCGAACAGGGCGGCACCGGCATGGGGCTTGGCATCGTGCTGGCCCTCCTGAAAGCGCATGATGGTATGATCGCGCTGGTTGACAGCGAGCGCGGCACGCGCTTCGAGGTCATTCTGCCGGTGGCGTGAAGGACACTATCGGCCGGATCGGAGAGAACATGCGCTACGACATCGTCATCATCGGCGGAGCCATCGTCGGCTCCTCGGTCGCCTATTACCTGCGTGAGCAAGGGTTTTCCGGCACGATCGCGCTGGTCGAGCGTGATCCGCAATTCGCGCATGCGGCAACGACGCTGTCCATGGCCTCGATCCGCCAGCAATTCTCGATCCCGGAAAACATCCGCCTGTCGCAGTTCACGCTGAAGCTGTTCCGGCGGCTGAAGGAAGAGTTCGGGGATGACGCCGATATCGGCTTTCGCGAGGGCGGCTACCTCATCCTTGCCGGCGAGGACGGCTTGCCGATCCTGAGGAGCAATCACCAGGCGCAGATGGCCGAGGGCGCCGACATTGTGCTGGAGGACGCGGATCAGCTGGTGCGCCGGTTCCCATGGCTGTCGACCGAGGGCATTTCAGCCGGCGCCTATGGCCGCACCGGCGAAGGCTGGTTCGACGCGCATGCGATGCTGACGCTGTTCCGCAAGGCGCTGCGGCAGAAGAAAGTCGATTTCATCGCCGCAGATGTCACCGGCATCGCGCGCGATGGCAACCGCGTCACGGGAGTGAGCCTGGGCAATGGCGAGACGCTGGAGGCTGGCATCGTCGTCAACGCCGCCGGCCCTAACGCCGGCAAGGTGGCTGCCATGGCCGGGCTCGAGCTGCCGGTCGAGCCGCGCAAGCGCAATGTCTTCGTCTTCGAGGCGCGCGAGAAATATGCCGACATGCCGCTGCTGGTCGATCCCTCCGGCATCTATGTCCGTCCGGAAGGCTCGGTCTACCTCACCGGCGGCGCCGAACCGGAGGAAGGCGACTGCGCACCCGATCCCGGCGACTTCGAGGTAAACTGGCCACTGTTCGAAGAGGTGATCTGGCCGGTGCTGGCGACCCGTATTCCCGCCTTCGAGGCGATCAAGCCGACCCGTGCCTGGGCCGGCCACTACGACTACAACACGCTCGACCAGAACGCGGTGATCGGTCCGCATCCCGACGTCGGCAATTTCCTATTCGCCAACGGCTTTTCCGGCCACGGCCTGCAGCAGGCGCCAGCAGTGGGCAAAGCGCTGGCCGAGCTGATCGTGCATGGCGGTTATCGCACGGTGGATTGCTCGGCGTTCGGGTATGAGCGGGTGGCGGAGGGAAGGGCGTTCCGGGAATTGAATGTGATTTGAGCGGGCGAAGGGAAGGTCCTTTTTGACGCTGGCGCGAAGGATCGCCACGGTTGCGGAAGAGTATTTCGAGCGAGCCTCAGCCCTTGCGGTCGAACCAGAAGGCGTCGGCCATGCGCTTCATGCCGATACGTTCGTAGAAGCCGACGGCATCGGGCATGGAGATCAGGCTGATGGCGACCGATGGTCCAAGCTGCCGGCGCGCCTCGTCCATCAGGCCCTTGCC
>NZ_RZRA01000395.1:0-4852 GCF_003998945.1 Mesorhizobium sp. M7A.F.Ca.CA.003.01.2.1
ATGTTGTCCAGGAACTGCGTTTCCGTCCTGCCGCCGATCACCAGGGAACTGATGGACGGCCGGCCAAGCAGCCAGGCCAGCGCCACCTGCGCTGCCGACACGCCGCGCTGCGCGCCGATCTCCACAAGCACATCGACGATCCGCCACAGCCGGTCCTCGTCGCGGATCGGTGGTTCCGACCAGCCCGCGAGTTGGCGGGCGGTGGGGCTGTCACGGCGGTATTTGCCGGACAGCAATCCGCCGGCAAGCGGGCTCCAGACCAGAACGCCCAGCCCCTGGTCGACGGAAATCGGCAGCAGTTCGTACTCCGCTTCGCGCGCTTCCAGCGTGTAGTGGATCTGCTGCGTGATGAAGCGCGGCTGATGACGGCTGTCGCTGATGCCGAGCGCCTTCATCACCTGCCAGCCGGAATAGTTGGAGCAGCCGACATAGCGGATCTTGCCCTGGGCAACCAGCGTGTCGAGCGCGCCGATGGTTTCCTCCAGCGGCGTCACGCCATCCCATTCGTGCAGGAAATAGATGTCGATGACGTCGGTCTTGAGCCGCTTCAGGCTCTTCTCGCATTCCCGAATCAGGTGATGGCGCGACAGGCCTTCGTCGTTTGGACCTTTGCCGATCCGCATCCGTGCCTTGGAGGCGATCAGCACGTCGCCCTTGCGCTTGCCGCCGAGCGCTTCGCCGATGATTTCTTCGGAAATGCCGTTCGAATAGACATTGGCGGTGTCGATGACATTGATGCCGGCGTCGATACAGAGATCGATCATCCGGCGCGCTTCGTCGAGATCGGTCTTGCCGACCGCCGAAAAAGCACCGGCGCCACCGAACGTCATGGTCCCCATGGTCAGTGTCGATACTTTCAGGCCGGAACGGCCGAGGGTGCGGTATTCCATGTCGTCCTCGCGATTGCATTGGGAAAGGGCTGGGGAGGGCCGCCCGAAAGTGGCCGCTATTTGTAGGACAATTTGGGCGACGTGTCTCCATGCCAGCGCGGCGGATCGATCATGCCTGGCTGGACCGACAGCGGTGGTGACCATGCTCGCGCTGCAATAAAACCGTCATTGCAGGCCTATATGGAAGTCGGCTCAGGTGTTGCCGTTCCCGGGCTGTAGGCCGGGAGTTTGGGGCGCCGGACGTGGATCGACAGAGCTTGCAAGTGGAGCAGCCGATAATGACCGAGCTAAAACAGAATTCTCCGGCCAGGGATTGGCTTGAAGCCGAGCTCGCCGACACGCTTGACGAAGACTATGAGCTCGAAATGTCGGAGCCGGCGCTGTCGATGGAGATCGCCAAGATCTACAAGAACTCGCATCCGCCTTCGATCGATCGCATGCAGTATTTTCGCGACCTGATCACCCTGCAGTCCGAATTGATCAAGCTGCAGTCCTGGGTCGCCCACCACAAGAAGAAGCTGGTGGTGATCTTCGAGGGACGCGATTCGGCCGGCAAGGGCGGTGTCATCAAGCGCATCACCCAGCGCCTCAACCCGCGCATCTGCCGTGTCGTCGCACTGCCGGCGCCGACGGAGCGCGAAAAGTCGCAATGGTATTTCCAGCGCTATGTCCCGCATCTGCCGGCCGGCGGCGAGATCGTGCTGTTCGACCGCTCATGGTACAACCGCTCGGGCGTCGAGCGGGTGATGGGCTTTGCCCAGCCCGATCAGGTCGAAGAATTCTTCCACGACGTGCCGGAATTCGAGCGCATGCTGGTCCGCTCGGGCATCACCGTGGTCAAATACTGGTTCTCGATCACCGACGAGGAACAGCAGATGCGCTTCCTGATGCGCATCCACGATCCGATGAAACAGTGGAAACTGTCGCCGATGGACCTGCAGTCGCGCGTGCGCTGGGAGCAGTACACCAAGGCCAAGGAAGAGACCTTCGCCCGCACCAACATCCCGGAAGCGCCCTGGTTCATCGTCGAGGGCAACGACAAGAAACGCGCGCGGCTGAACTGCATCGACCATCTGCTCAAGCAGCTGCCTTACGAGGAAGTGCCGCACGAGGAGATCACTTTGCCGGAGCGCGTCTTCAACCCCGAATACGAACGCCAGGTGCTGCCGCGCGAGCTCTACGTGCCGGAGAAGTATTGAGGCAGACGAAGCTGCGATCTCCCCCACGAGGGGAGAGATTGGCTCTCCACCTTACGCCCGCTTGATGGTGACGTGCGTCGCGAGCGGGGTCGCCACCTGCTCGCTGCAGACATAGCCGAGCTTGAGCATGTCCAGGCCGGCAAAAAGGTTCTCGCCCGTGCCCAGCAGCAGCGGCGCGATCGCCAGATGCATCTCGTCGATCAGTTTTTCCTGCAGATATTGCCGTATGGTGGCGACGCCGCCGCCGACCCGCACATCCTTGCCGCCAGCGGCAGCCTTTGCCTGTTCAAGAGCTGAATGGATGCCGTCGACGACGAAGTGGAAAGTGGTGCCGCCCTCCATCGTGATCGGTTCCCGCTTGTGATGGGTCAGCACGAAAACCGGCACATGATAGGGCGGGTTGTCGCCCCACCAGCCTTTCCAGCTGTCGTCAGGCCATTCGCCGCGGATCGGTCCGAACATGTTGCGGCCGAGGATCCAGGCGCCGACATTTTCGAAGCTGCGCGCCGCGAACGCCTCGTTGACGTCGGTGGTGCCGCCATCTTGTCCGAGCACCATCTCGCGGAAGGTGCGGGTGTCGACAAACCACTTGTGCAAGGATTCCCCACCGACGCCGAGCGGATTTTGCAGATCCTGATCGGGACCGGCGCCATAGCCGTCGAGCGATAGGGTGAAAGCGTTGACGCGAAGTTTGGACATGCGAGCCTCCTCGATAACCGATTGTGTTTTGCAAGCAGTTTTTTGTAACAAACCGATTGTGAATTGCAAGCGGTATTTTCAAGCTCAAACGAAGCCCACGCAACGGTCAAGTGGCCCTCGCTATGGATTCCCCGGCCAAGAGCCGGAAATTGGTATGGATGTCGAAGCGGATTGGCCGACATTGCTCGCCGCGACCGGCCGTCGTCGCGAAGAGAAATTACCCCTTCAGCATCTCCGCCACTTCGGGTGCGAAATAGGTCAGGATGCCGTCGCAGCCGGCGCGCTTGAAGGCGAGCAGCGATTCCAGCATTGCCTTCTCGCCGTCGATCCAGCCATTGGCGCCTGCCGCCTTGATCATCGAATATTCGCCCGACACCTGGTAGGCGAAGGTCGGCATCTGGAACTCGTCCTTCAGCCGCCGGATGATGTCGAGATAGGGCAGGCCGGGCTTGACCATCAGCATGTCGGCGCCCTCGGCGATGTCCTGTTCGGCCTCTCTCACCGCCTCGTCCGAATTGGCATGGTCGATGTAATAGGTCTTCTTGTCGCCCTTGAGCAGACCGGCGGTGCCCACCGCCTCGCGATAGGGTCCGTAGAAGGCCGAGGCGAATTTGGTCGCATAGGACATGATCGCCACGTCCTGAAAACCATTGGCATCGAGCGCGTCGCGGATGGCGCCGATGCGGCCGTCCATCATGTCGGACGGTGCGATGATGTCGGCGCCGGCGGCCGCCTGGATGACTGCGGCGGCGGTCACCTGTTCCACTGTCTCGTCGTTGACGATGATGCCGTCGCGCAGGATGCCGTCATGGCCGTGGCTGGTGAATGGGTCGAGCGCTGCGTCGGTGATGATGCCGATCTGCGGTACCGCATCCTTGATCGCGCGGGTGGCGCGGTTGATGACATTGTCGGGATCGAGGATGTGCGAGCCGGTCTGGTCGCGCAGCGAGATGTCCACATTGGGGAAGGTGGCGAGGGCGGGAATGCCGAGTTTTGCCGCGCGCTCTGCCTCCTTGACGGCGAGATCGATCGACAGGCGGAAGACGCCGGGCATGGCGGCGATCGGCTCGCAAACACCCTTGCCCTCGACGACGAAGATCGGCCAGATCAAATCGTCGACCGTGAGCCGGTTCTCTTGCACCAGACGGCGCGACCAGTCGGCCTTGCGCATGCGGCGCAGACGGCGGCTGCCGGTGATTTCGTCGACGCCGCGCGCGCCGGCGGGCTTTGCGGGGGTGAATTTGTTCATCGCCAGTACTCTCGTTCGGGCAGGCTTTTACCACGAGCTCCCGCCGCTGACCAATGCGGCACGATTGTGCCAGCGACCGGGTCGAGGCCTATTCGGGTTGCCCATTGCCTGACAGAATCTGTGCCGCGCCCCTGATGGCGACACGGAAAGCCTCGTCGAAGCCGACACCGCGCACCTGCCAGATGTAGGTCTTGCCGGCCATGGCCAGCCGCCAGTCGGCGATCCAGCCCAGTTCCTTGTCGCTCCAGACGAGACTGCCGTAAAGCGCCTGGTCGGCGCCGGCCTTCTCCGCAAGGGTGTCGAGCTTCGTCATCTCGGCATTGCGAAGCGCCTGATCGTCCAATCCGGCCTGCGACAGCTGCGCCACCGTGGGAAAAGTCACCTGCATGGCCAGCGGTACGGCGGCATTGCCGAACGATTCGCGCATCAGCATGCCACGGTCGTCCTCGGCATCGAGCGCGTAATGCGTTGTTCCGCGCTCGGTCGCCAAAAACACCACCAGCCGTGGCCGCTCGGTCAGCCACGGCCTGCTGCCGAGCGAAGCCAGCACCGGGTCGACGTCAGCAGGCTTGTACTGGCAGTAGAGATTATGAGGCCGATCGTACGTGCCCTGGTCGTCATGGTTGGGAATGCCTTCCATGCGGTCGCGATAGTGGAAACTGGCGACGAAGGTGCCGGCTTTGTCGCGCAATGCCGTCATTTCAGGTTTCGCCGGCAGGCGCTGATCGCCGGAAACCCGCACCAGAACCGCGTCGAGGCAGCGCTTGAAGCCGGACTGGCGGTTCTTCTCGTACTTTCCGTTGACGATGGTCTGC
>NZ_RZRA01000396.1:0-4852 GCF_003998945.1 Mesorhizobium sp. M7A.F.Ca.CA.003.01.2.1
CTGAGCAGGTCAGGCCGGACGCTTGACCCGGCTTTTCAGCGTCTCGTAGCCGCGGGCGCCAAGCAGTGCGCGGGCAATGGTCTTGGCGGCGCTCTTGCGGCCCTCTTGCGACTTGATCTGCCGCAGCCTTGCCGGCAGGTTGCGGGCCGCCTGGCCAAGTGCCGGCAGCGACAGCGCGTCGGGGAAGCTGACCATATGCGTTTCGACGCACAGCACCGGCTTGCCTGACAGTTCGGTGATCTTCAGCGCCTGTTCGTGCTCGCTCTCGATGAACAGGATGGCATCGGACTTGCGGTAGAAATCGGCCTTGAAACTGCCATGCGCGCCGAGTCGTTGCCGTTCCGCCTTGCTCGGCAGATCGAGCATGATCAGCTGGTCGTATTTGATCTCATGCTTGGCGAGCCATGCCTCGGTGAGCGCGCGGTATTTCTCCAGCCGGCTGGTGACCAGCCAGCCGATCCTGTGGGTCGCGACATGGAGCGGCCGCGCTTCGCTGAGGAATTTCTCATAGGCCGGGCCGTCGTCGTTTTCCGCCTCTGTCGGGTCGAGGCACAGCACGCCGTCAATGTCGACGCAGCATTGCGCCAGGAATTTGTGATGCATGAAGTTCCACTGGAACATGCGCGGATGCGGCACGACCTCGAAGACGAGGTCGGTTTCCTGGTGCAGGGGCTCAAGGCCGAACACGGCGGCAAAGGTGAAGTCCGCCTCGATGCCCGCAGCCTGGATGCGGGCGCGTGCGTCGCGCATGGCGTTGCCGCCGGCGACGCTGTCGTCGATCACCAGCACCTTGCGCATCTCGGAAACCTTGCGGTCGAGAGCGGCCCGGCGCTTGGTGACGCCTGATGTGTAGATTCGCCCAGCCAGGAAGCTGTCGAGATCGGTCATCGGAATGTTCGCCGCAAGGCTGACCAGCGTCGCTGCCAAAACGCCGCTTCTCGGCACACCGACGACCAGGTCGATGTCGCGCGGCAGCCGGTGCAGGCCCCTGACGATGGCGTCGTTCATATCGGAGATCGATCGGTAGTGCATGGTTCAGACCTGGTCCTGGAGGAGATGTCCGTAGCAGTCGAAGACGCCCAAATTATTGCGCTTCGCGCGGCGCTGCCGCAGGCAGCCTTGCCGGCAGCATCTTGAGCGCCTCGCGCAAGGCTTCGCGGCCGGAGGCGAATGCCAGTGCGATGATGATTGTGATGAGGTAGGCGAACACGGCGCTGCTGGCCAGGGCGACGACATGCTGCTGCGGCAGCAGTGGCTTGACGAACCAGATCGCGGCCAGCGCCAGATGGGCGCCAAGCACGAACGGCGTTGCCGCGCGCAGCACATGATGCGCCTGCAGCGGTCCGCTCTTGCCGACATAGAGCCATAGGAACGGCGTCCGCAGATATTCGCTGATCGCATAGGCGATCGCCACGCCCAGCGCGCCATAGGGCAGGCCGAGCATGAAAGCCAGCACCGACGTCACGGCCGTTATGATGCCCCAGCGCATGAAATCGCCGGAGCGGCCCTGGCTGACGAAAAGCCACCCCGCCGGATTGTTGAGCGGCTGCAGCAGCCCGGCAAAGCCGAGCGCCAGGAAAATCGAGGCGCTTGCGCGCCATTGCTCGCCGAGCACGAAGGGGATCAGCACATCCGACATCGCGGTGGCGAAGGCGACACCGGGAAGCGCCACCAGCAGGATCAGCGGCATGACGCGCAGATAGGCGCTGCGGTAGCGATCCGGCTCGTCCTTCAGCCTGGAAAGTGCTGGAACCATCACCTTCGACAAGGGGTTGGTGATCTGGCTCAGCGGAAACAGAAGCAGCTTGTAGGCGCGGTCATAGAGGCCGAGCTGCGCCTCGCCCCAATATTTGCCGATCAGCACGTTGTCGAGGTTGCGGGCAAAGAAATTGGCGAAGTTGAAGCCGGTGATGCCGGCGCCGAAATTGATCAGCTCGCCGATGCCGGCGACCTTGCGCGGCAGGCCCGGACGCCAGCGCGAACTCGCCCAGTAGCAGAGCGTCGGCAGCACGGCACCGGTCAGCGTGCCGGCAAACAGGGCCCAATAGGAGCGATCGATGAAGGTCCAGGCGATCGACACGGCAAGCCCGGCGATGGCGCTGGCGACGTCGATGACGGCCAGCCGGCCGAACTGCATACGGCGCGTCAAGAGCGCCAGATGCTGGGCGCCAAGCCCATAGGCCATGATCTGCAGCCCGAACGCAGCCACCAGACCTGTCACGCGCGGCTCGCCGTAGAAGGCAGCAACCAGGGGCGCGGCACCCGCAAGCACGCAAGCCAGGATCGCGCTGACGGCGACATTGATCCAGAAGAGGTAGTTCACCTCCTCATGCCGGATGCCTGATTTCTGGATCGTTGCCTGGGTCAGGCCGAAATCCTGGAACAGTGCGATAAAGGCAAGCACCGGCGCGCACATCGCCACGACACCGAAATCCTGTGGCGACAACAACCGCGACAGCACGATAACCGACAGAATCTGTGTCGCGACCCGCACCGATTGCGCCATGGCCGTGACAACCGCGCCGCGCCCAACCGATTTGCGCAAGGAGCCTTCTGGCGGATCGAATGCATTGGCTTCCAAATTCAGGATTCCTGATTTTTTACGTGGATTTTCGAGCCCGAAAATCCACGACCGCCGCCGACCACAAACTACGGCAATAATTTTGCAGTGCAACAGAAAACGTGGACCGCCGCACCAAAAATGTTGCGATGCAGCAAGACCTGTACTAGCATTCCCTCGGGTGGGCCAACAGCGGTCGAGTTTTTATGCTGCATGTCTTGTACCTAGTGCACGACGTTTCCGACCCGGCGGTGCGCCGGCGGATCACGATGCTCAGGGCAGGTGGGGCCCAGGTCACCTTGGCCGGATTCCGTCGCACCGCGAATCCGATTGCGGATATCGAGGGACTGCGCCCGATCGACCTCGGCGGGACGCGTGACGGGCGATTCGGCCAACGCCTCGCGGCCGTAGCCAAAGCAGCCGTTTCGATAGGCTCGAAGCTGGGCGGAATGCCAAAGCCGGATGTCATCGTCGCGCGCAACCTGGAAATGCTGGCGCTTGCCCGCCGCGCCAGGTCAGCCTTCGGTGCATCGGTTCCGATCGTATACGAGTGCCTCGACATTCATCGGCTTGTGCTGCGCAACGATGTCCTGGGCAAGGCGCTGCGTGCCACCGAACGATTTCTGGCCAGGGATGTGAAGCTGCTGGTGACCAGTTCGCCTGCCTTCATCGCCAATTATTTCAAGCCGTTCGGCCAGGTCGCGGCACCCATCGAGCTGGTCGAAAACAAATATTTCGAGGCCGCGACGATTGTGCCCGGCGCTGCCGAGGCCGATGAGAGCCCGGTCGGCCCGCCATGGCGGATCGGCTGGTTCGGCGCGCTGCGCTGCCGCCGCTCGCTCGAGCTGCTGGCTGATTTCTCCCGCCGCACGGAGGGCCGCTTCGAGATCGTGCTGCGCGGCCGTCCGGCTTTGTCGGAATTCCCTGACTTTCACGGCTTTGTCGAGGCCGAGCCATGGCTGTCGTTTCTCGGGCCCTACCGCAATCCGGAAGACATGGCGGCGATCTACAACGATGTCCATTTTTCCTGGGCGATCGATTTCTTCGAAGCGGGGCAGAACTCCGAATGGCTTCTGCCCAACCGGCTCTATGAGGGTTGCCGTTTCGGCGCGGTGCCGATCTCGATGGGCAATACCGAGACCGGGCGGTTCCTCAAGCAGCAGGATATCGGCGTGCTGTTGCCGCAGGCGTCGCCCGAAGCGCTCGAAGCCGCGCTAGGCAAGATGGAGGAGCATCGCTTCGCCAGGCTGAAGGGGCGTGTTCTGGCGCGCAACCCGAGGACCTGGAGCTACGATCGCAGCGATTGCCGTGCGCTTGTCGAGCGGCTGCGCAGCCTGACCGCCGTGCCCGGTTCGTTTGCCGCCGAGGCATTGGCATAGGATGGCAGGGGATGGACAGAGGCAAGATGGACAGAGGTTGATGACGCAGACGGAAAAACCCTCATCCAGCCTGATCGTTATCCCATGCCTGAACGAAGCCGCCCATATCGGTGCGCTGCTCGATCAATTGCGGCCCGCGGCCGCCAGGCTTGGCGCCCGGATCATCGTCGTCGACGGCGGCAGCACCGACGGCACGCTTTCCATCGTAGACGAAGTCATTGCCAGGGACCCGCGGGTTATCCTGCTCCACAACAAGCGGCGCATCCAGAGCGCGGCGATCAATCTCGCCGTCGGTACCTTCGGCGATGGTGCCGACTATCTCATCCGCATCGATGCGCATGGCGGTTATCCCGACGATTATTGCGACCGGCTGGTCGAGGAAGCGCTGGCTACATCAGCGGATTCGGTTGTCGTTTCGATGCTGACCAGCGGCAGCGGTGCCGTGCAGAAAGCAGCGGCCGCGGCGCAGAACTCCAAGCTCGGCACCGGCGGCTCGAAGCATAGGCATCTTTCGCAGGGACAGTGGATCGATCACGGCCATCATGCACTGATGCGGATATCGGCGTTCGGCGCCGTCGGCGGCTATGACGAAACGTTCAGCCACAACGAGGACGCCGAGCTCGATTATCGCCTGCGCAAGGCCGGCTACAAGATCTGGATGAGCGGCAAGACGCAGATGGTCTACTACCCGCGCGGCTCGCTCTCAGGCCTCTATTTCCAGTATCTCGGCTACGGTCGCGGGCGTGCCAAGAATGTGCTGAAGCATCGCGTCATCCCGAAGGTGAGGCAGATGGTGCCGCTGCTGGTGTTCCCGGTGGTGCTGCTGGCGGCCTTCTCTTTCGTGCACTGGCTGGCGGCGGTGCCGCTGCTGCTGTGGGCGTCGGTGTGCCTGGGCTACGGGCTGGTGACGGCT
>NZ_RZRA01000397.1:0-4851 GCF_003998945.1 Mesorhizobium sp. M7A.F.Ca.CA.003.01.2.1
GCCCAGGGATTGGTTCGTTGCTTTTAGCGTGACGATAGAACGAGAGGCCCTGCACCAGGGAGGATGCGCAATTGCCGACCCCAACGATACCAACACGAACCTTTTTCGATCCCACGAAACCGCCACCCTATGTTGTTCAAAGGTAAGTTCCTGGCGCCGAACCATCAGCTTGCCGGAATGTTCCTCCACCCATCGAAAAATTGCGCGAGACAGCATGGATCGAAGCCGCATCCGATGCGTTCCCGCACGGCAAGCATTGGAAACCGATCGATGATCGTCTACGGCGACCACAAGCGGACGCAGGACGCACAACAGCTTCGCGAAGCAGCAGGCGAAATGGCCGTAAGACTTGATCGGATGTCTCATGGCATCCGACGCCATGCTGCATTGGTCGGACTGTTCATCAGCGTGTCGGAGCTGGTTCAGGCGCTTGCCGACGTCGATTTCGGAACCTGCGGCATCGACATTTTTTCGCCACGGCAACAGCAAGGCGCCAGGCTGCTGGTCGGGCTTGCGGCAGAGGTAGCGAAGTCGTGGCGAAGCGGTTTCAACGTTGGCGGTGGCATCGATCCGGGACTTCTCAAGCTGCTGGCCGGGCTCGACTGTCAGGCCGAGGTTCTGACCGGCTCCGCTGAGGGTTATGCGCATTATGCGCTTTATCCCGAAAGCTATTTGGACGCGGCGCAGAAGTCGGGGCTCGATGCGAACACATGCGTTATCGGTGTCCGCAGCATTGGCCTTGGGCTCGCAGCTATGGTGGCGGCCTCGATTGGCGCGCCTGCGCCATTCAGCGTTCGTCCGATCGGCCATCCCTTCCACAGGCACATCAACGCCGATCCGCGGTCGATCACCGCTTGGAAGAACAATCCATCGGCGCGTTTCGCCGTTGTCGACGAGGGTCCCGGCCTGTCCGGCAGTTCGATGCATGCCGTTGTCGTTTGGCTGCGTGAACTGGATGTCGATACGGACCGCATTCACCTGTTTCCCAGCCATTCAGGCGGCCCGGGCAGCGAAGCGTCGCCGGAGGCTCGGGAAACGTGGTCGCGCTGTCCGAAACATGTGGCGACGGCGTTTGAATGCACCTTCTCCGAAAGCTCGAAAATTCCCACGCTGCGCGATTGGGTGGCCGAGGCGGTCGGCAGGCCGGAATTAAACCTGACCGAACTATCTGGTGGCGAGTGGCGGGCCGCCCACTATGCCGACGAAGGACGCTGGCCGCCGAGCCCACGCGGTACCGAGCGGCGTAAATTCCTGGCGTCCGCAGGGCGTGACCGCTGGCTCGTCAAATTCGCCGGCCTCGGCGAAACCGGACTCCGCAAGAAACGAGCCGCGGCGATGTTGCATGAAGCCGGGTTCGGATCGCAAGTTGTCGCGCTTTGCCATGGCTTTCTGGTTGAACGGTGGATTGATGGCAGCACGATGGATCAGGCGCCGCTGCCCAGGGAAAAACTGATCGCGGAGCTCACAAACTACCTGACCTGGCGTGCGCTCAATCTTCGAACTTGCGAACCGGGTGCATCATTGCTTGCTCTCGCGGAGATGGCTGTTTCCAATGCGTCGGAAGCCTTGGACGAGAAACGCGCAGCGACGTTGCGCGGTTGGCTCTCGAAACCGACCTCCGCGCATGTGCTGCAGCGCGTTGAAATCGACGGAAAGCTTCAACCGTGGGAGTTTCTCGTTCGTGCAGATGGCACGGTGCTCAAGACAGATGCTGTTGACCACTGCCGGGCACATGATTTGATCGGCTGCCAACCGATCGAGTGGGACATTGCCGGCGCCCGCGTCGAGTATGGACTGTCCGACAGCGATGTGAGGACCTTGGTCGAGGGAATGGAACTTGCCATCGACCATGACCACATCGGCTTTTTCGAACCATGCTATTTGGCATTCCAACTCGGGCTCTGGAGCACGGCTGCGCAATCCGAGGACGGCGGGGAAAAAACAAGGTTGGCCGAGATGGCAGACCGATATAGGATGCCGCTGATACGGTTCCTGGACGAATGCCGGATATGATCGTTTCCGATCAGTCCAGCCTTCGCAGCATGTCTGCTTCCTGCTCGAGAATAGTGGCCACTTCCTCGCGCTGCAGATGCGTCATCATCAGGCTGACGCAGCACTCGAGATAGGTAATCGAGGCGCGCCGCAGATAGGCAGCGGTCTCGCGTTCGGCCATCTGGTCGATATCCCTCGAGGGGCGCTTGGGTTGCATGAGGGTGATCCTCCATATCGGGTCCTTCTGCCAAACCACAAGCCTGGGCGGATGTTCCGCACGATCTCGGGAAAGGTTCGGCGCCATCTCGCATCACGCCGGAAGGTTCTGCAGCCCTCCGGGTGCGGGCCTCGCTCTTTTGGCAAAGCCCGTCATCTGATCGCCGATGCGGCTGCCTTCGAGAGCTGCGAAATAATCGATCGTCAGCTTGAGCCCTTCGTTGAGGGGCACCTTCGGCGTCCAGCCGAGCAGCGCTTTTGCACGCGAAATATCGGGCTGCCTGCGCCGAGGATCGTCTTGCGGCAGCGGTAGAAATCTCAGATCCGATTTGGTACCCGTCATCGCCTTCACCAACGCAGCCAGTCGCACGATGGTGAATTCTCCGGGATTGCCCAGATTGACCGGCTTGCCTGGATTGGGATCGATATCCATCAGGCGCCTCAATCCATCGATCTGATCGGAGACATAGCAGAAGGATCGCGTCTGCAAGCCGTCGCCGAAGATCGTCAGGGGACGTTTCTCGAGCGCCTGCATGATCAGGTTCGAGACGATGCGGCCGTCCGCCGGATCCATTCTCGGACCGTAGGTGTTGAAGATGCGCGCGACGCGCACGTCGGCTTTGCCGGCTCTCAGATAGTCGAAGCAAAGCGTTTCGGCGGTGCGTTTGCCCTCGTCGTAGCAGGCGCGCGGACCGGTGCAGTTCACGTGGCCGACATAATCCTCCCTCTGGGGATGCTGTTCCGGATCGCCATACACTTCGCTCGTCGAGGCCTGTAGCAGCCGCGCGTCATATCGGACAGCGAGTTCGAGCAGGTTGAGCGTTCCAATCACGCAGGTTCGCGTGGTGTGGATAGGGTCGGCCTGGTAACGCGGCGGCGAGGCAGCGCATGCCAGGTTGAAGATACGCTCCACGGGCTCGCCGAGATCCAATGGCCGGCAGATATCCTGCTCGATCAACCGGAAACCCGGATGGTCCATGATCGAGATGATGTTCTCCATGCGCCCAGTCAGAAAATTGTCGGCGCAGATCACGCGCCAGCCGTTGCGGAGCAATGTTTCGCAAAGATGCGAACCGAGGAATCCCGCACCGCCGGCAACAAGCACTGCCTTTGCCCTTCGCGCGTTTCGTGTTTGTCGCATCGCCGTTTTCTCCTGTCTGCTGGTCATGCTGCGCTTCCGATGTCGAAATCGAGGGCCGCCGCCCTTGGCTGTGTCAACGCCGCCACGAATTCGCGGGCCCTGGCCGCACCGGTGTGGGATGCGAGGACGCGTTCGCGGGCCCGGCGGGCCATGGCGAGGCGTGTGCGCTCGGACTCGCCGAACAGGATCTCGACGACATCGTCCGTTTCCCCGGCGGTGTGGATCGCCGATGCAGGAAAGAAGCTGTCGAGCCCTGGCCAGCGATCGCTGATGATGGGCGTGCCGCAAGCAGCCGCTTCGAACAGGCGCACACTGGGCGACCATCCGGCAGCTATCATGGAACTGCGTGTGACGTTCAGCGTGTAACGCTGACGGCTGTAGAACGCGGCATGATCGGCGGGCGGCAGATGTTCGATACGTTCAACATTGTCCGGCCAGATGATGTCGGATGGGTATTGCGAGCCGGCCACGACGAAACGCCGGTCCGGCATATGCCGTGCGGGCTCGAGCAGCAGCGCATTCAGCATTGTCTGCCGGTCGGCACTGTAGGTGCCGAGATAGCCGAGATCCCAGCGGATCGGATCGCCAGTCCGGTGGTGCCGTTCCGGGTCGACCGAGCAGTAGAGCGGCTCGGCGCGGCGCGCGCCGAAGTCCTCCACCAGACGGCCAAGCATCGGCCCGCCGGTGAACGAGAAGTAGACGTCGAAGTAAGGAATCTGCCGCCAGCTCAGATAATCGCAATCGTCGGCTGAAAGCTGCGCCACGGTCACCGGCGTGTCGATGTCGTAAAAGCAGAAGCGCCCTTTGCAAAGTGAAGCGACGATGTCGATGACCACGCGCCCTTCCGGCACGAACGAGCCGATGACGACGATGTCGGCCTGCTCCAGGCACCGGGCGTAGTCGCGTTGTAACTCCGCGGTGGTTTCGTAGTAGCGCAAGGCGCAGAAATCCGGATCGCGCAGATCGCGGTGGTTTGCGTACCACGGCACCTCGCGCTCCAGAAAGGTCACGCGGTGGCCGAGTTCGTGCAGACCTTTCAGCAGGCCTCGAAACGTCGTGGCGTGGCCGTTTCCCCAGGATGAGGACAGCGACAGGCCAAGAAAGACGATGTCCAATTGCTTGGTCATTCCGCTGCCTCCACGGTCCCCTGCTCGAAGTGACGTTTGAAGACTGCATCGGCCACGTCCGCCCGCAACGCGTAGGTGTGATCGGCCAGCACGCGGCAAAGTGCGGCCTGGCCGATTGCCTTTGCCCGACTGGAGGTCAGCGAGCACATGATCTCGGCGACATCGCCGCCGTCGCGCGCCACCAGGATCTCCTCGCCTGGTTTCAGGAACAGTTCCACGCCCAGCCACGCATCGGTGATGAGGCAGGCGCCGGCGCCGGCCGCCTCGAAGACACGCGTGGCCGGTGAAAAACCGTTTACGGCCATGCTGTCGCGGCTGATGTTCAGAACCGCCTTGGGTGTGACGTTGAAGGCATTGTGATCGCGGGTGCCGACG
>NZ_RZRA01000398.1:0-4846 GCF_003998945.1 Mesorhizobium sp. M7A.F.Ca.CA.003.01.2.1
GCCGTGTCGGTATCGTCACGACGCTTCTGCGTGACGTGCTCAACATCAACATTTACGCGATGGGCTTCAATTTTCTCACCACAACGGGCCTGATCGCGGTCTATCTGTTCTTTCAGATTCCCCTGATGGTGGTCATCATCGTGCCAGCCATCGATGGCTTGAAGAAGGAGTGGGGCGAGGCTGCGGCCACGCTCGGTGCCACGCAGGCGCAGTACTGGCGCATGGTTGTCATCCCTGTGATATGGCCGAGTTTTCTCGGTACGGTCATCCTGTTGTTTGCGAACGCCTTCGGCGCCATCGCCACCGCTTATGCGTTTGCCGGTCCGACGCTTAATATCGTTCCGATCAAGCTCTACTCGCAGATGAACGGCGACGTGCTGCACAACCCGCAACTCGCTTATGCCATAGCCTTTGGCATGATCGTCATCACCGGGCTTGCGAATGTCTTCTACATCTGGTTTCGGACTCGGTCCGAAAGGTGGCTCAAATGAAGTCAGGTAAGTTCTGGGCCTGGGTCGTCTTTGTTGTCGGGGCTGCCTATTTCTTTATTCCGTTGATCGCGACGGTCGAGTTCTCGCTGCGCATGCGGCGCGGCGTCCACTCCTTCGACGCCTATCAAGTCGTGCTGGGAGACGCGCGCTTCCAGTCAACTTTCCTTTTTTCAGTCATCGCTGCCCTCTGCACCATTATCCTGGGGGTGCTGATCGTGGTGCCGGCGGCATACTGGATCCGGCTGCGTCTGCCTCAGCTCAGGCCAATCGTCGAATTCATCACCCTTTTGCCGCTGGTCATTCCGGCAATCGTCATCGTCTTCGGCTATATCAGGATGTACGGCTCGAACTCGCCGCTGCCATTCTTGGCAAGCAATTGGGGTGCGAACGCGTTGCTTGTCATTGGCTATACGACGCTGTCTCTGCCTTACATGTATCGGGCCGTTGACACCGGTCTGCGCACCATCGATGTGCGTACGCTGACCGAAGCCGCGCAAATTCTGGGTGCGGGCTGGGGCACCATCATCACCCGCGTCATCCTGCCCAATGTGCTGATCGCGGTGCTGTCCGGCGCATTCCTGACTTTCGCCATCGTCATTGGCGAGTTTACAATGGCCAGCCTGCTCAGCCGTCCGGCTTTCGGCCCGTATCTGCAGAACATCGGCGCCAACCGTGCATACGAGCCCGCAGCCCTTGCAGTGATCGCCTTCGCCATCACCTGGGGCTGCATGTCGCTGATCCAGATCCTGTCCCGCTTCGCGCCGAAATCGGCGAACCGCCCAAATTGATCGAGAGAACCACGCCATGGCCGACCCATTCCTCTCCATCCAGCACGTTCGAAAATCTTTCGGCGCCACCACGGTGGTGGAGGACTTCAATCTCGACGTAGAGCGCGGCGAATTCGTCTCCTTCCTCGGGCCATCCGGCTGCGGCAAGACGACGGTGTTGCGCATGGTTGCCGGTTTCGAGGAGCCGAGCGCGGGCACGATCGTCGTCAGCGGCAAGGACATTACGAGACTGAAGCCCAACCAGCGCAATGTCGGCATGGTGTTCCAGGCCTATGCGCTGTTCCCGAACCTGACCGTGGCGCAGAATATCGGCTTCGGCTTGAAGGTCGCCGGCATGCCGAGGGCGGACATCGATGCCCGCGTCGCCGAGATGCTCGGCATCATCAAGCTGCCGCAGATGGCGGATCGCTATCCCTACCAGCTCTCGGGCGGCCAGCAGCAGCGCATCGCGCTAGCCCGCGCCATCGCGCCGAAGCCAAAGCTGCTGCTGCTCGACGAGCCGCTGTCGGCGCTCGACGCCAAGGTGCGCGTGTCGCTGCGCGAGGAAATCCGGTCGATCCAGAAGAAGCTCGGCATCACCACCATCTTCGTCACGCACGACCAGGAAGAGGCGCTGTCGATCTCGGACCGCATCGCCGTCATGTATGGCGGCAAGGCCGAGCAGGTCGGCACGCCATTCGAGATCTACAACCGGCCGGCAACCAAGTTCGTCGCCAATTTCGTCGGCACGCTGAATGTGCTGGAAGGCACCGTCACCGATGCCGCCGCGGGCACGGTGCGGGTCAATTCCGAACAGGTCTCGCTCAAGGGCAAGCTCAACGGTTCCAAGTCGGGCGACACGCTGTCCCTGGCGCTGCGTCCGGAAGCTATTTCGCTGGGCCGCCAGCCTGGCCGTGACTCCAGCCTATCCGGAGAAATCTCCGAAGTGCATTTCCTCGGATCGGTCATCCGGGTTCGTGTCGGCATCGGCGGCAACACGGTCTCGCTCGACACGTTCAACAGCCCGGCAACGCCGCCCCCCGCAGTTGGTGAGAAGGCCGAGATCTCGTTTTCTTCGAGCGATATGCTCGTGCTGCACTAGGCTGCTGCGCTTGTTTGGAATGAATGGCTGTATCCCGGTTAGCGAAGGGGGAAGGATGCTTCCGCCCGCGTGGCATGGGCTGCAGTGCAGGGAAGTCCGCGTTTAAGCGAGCCCCATATCAGATGATTTCAATGTCGGTGTGGACGGCGATTTGTCAGGAAGCAATTCGAGGTATTTTCTGCCGGCTCGAGCTTGCCGGGCAATCAACAATTTCCAGCCGCTTTGCCGCTGCCAGAATCTCGCTTCCCGGCTATAAGAGGCCATGGTTCTTTTCGAACTGACACTCGTTCTGCTGTTGATCGCCGTTGCGCTGACGGCGCTGTCGCGGCGCGTGCAGGTTCCTTATCCCTCTTTGCTGGCGCTGGCAGGGGTGGCCATCGCCTTCGTGCCTGGCGTGCCGACCATCGAGATCGACCCGGAACTGGCGCTTGCCCTGTTCATCGCGCCGGTGCTGCTCGACGCCGCCTATGACACGTCGCTGCGCGATCTCAACCGCTACAAGGTGCCGCTTGTGCTGCTGGCGCTTGGTGCCGTCCTTTTCACGACAGCGACGGTGGCGCTGGCCGGCTGGGCGATGGCAGGTCTGCCGATTGCCGCGGCTATAGCGCTTGGCGCCATCGTGGCGCCGCCCGATGCGGTTGCGGCATCGGCCGTGCTTGGCCAGTTCAAGGTGCCGCATCGCATCACTGCCATTCTGCAAGGCGAGAGCCTGCTTAACGACGCCACCGCGCTGCTGATTTACCGAATGGCGATTTCTGCGGCAGCAGGCTCCATTCTGCTGAGCAGCGCCGTTCCGATGATCCTGCTGTCCACGCTCGGCAGTCTTGCGGCCGGCTATCTGCTTGGCCGGTTGTCTCTGATGACGCTGGGCCGGATCGAGGACCCGGCGAGCGGCACTGTGGTGCAATTTGCCGGCACGTTCGGGGTCTGGATCCTGGCCGACAGGATCGGACTGTCGGCCATCATCACCATAGTCGTCTATGCCATGACGATCGCCCGCACCGCGCCGCGCCGCATGCCGGCCAGAAACCGCATCAGCTCTTATTCCGTCTGGGAAACGGCGGTCTTCGTGCTCAATGTTCTGGCTTTCGTGCTGATGGGCCTGCAGGCGCGTACGATCGTCGGCCGGCTTGCCGGGCAGGGGCAGACCGATGCGTTCGTCCTGGCCGGGACAGTGCTCGCCATCGTCATCGTCTCACGCTTCGTCTGGGTTCTGGGGTGCGGCGCGATCATCAGGTGGTTTGACCGTTTCGGCGTGGCTGATCGTCAGCGTGACGCTCCGTCGTTTCGTGGCGGCGTGCTGATCGGCTGGTGCGGGATGCGCGGTTTGGTGACGCTTGCGGCGGCATTCGCCCTGCCGGCTGAATTCCCGGCCCGCGACCCGATCGTGCTCGCTGCCTTCACGGTCGTCCTCGGCACGCTGGTGCTGCAAGGCATGAGCCTGAAGCCGCTGCTGCGCCTTTTGAACCTCAACCCTGACGAAACGGTCGACCGCGAGGTTGCGCAGGCGCGTGTTGTGGTCATGCAGGCGGCGCTCGACATATTGAGCGGCAAGACATCGGACGCGGCGGCCGCGGTGCGCGAGCAATATGCCGCTCAACGCAAGATCGCCAAAAACCCCGACGATGCCCAGGCGGCGACCGAATATGACCGCTTGCGTCTTTATGCGATCAAGAGCCAGCGCGACGCGCTGGAGGAATTGCGCCGCAATGGGACGATTGGCGACGAAGCCTATCATCGCCTTGAGGAAGAGATCGACTGGACCGAACTGGCCGCGTCGCCACCCGGCCGGTTCCAGCCGCTGAATACTTGAGGCATCGCACGCCGTTTTCCGGCGCACGGAAGATACCGAAGTGCTTCGGGATCGGTGCATGATCCCGGTCAGGGGCAAGGCTGGTCCAAGCCAGGTCCATTCTCCTGCACATTGCAACCGCGGCATCGAACCGCTACTGCCAACACGAAATTGAGCCGGATAAGCAATGAAGCTGGTCAGCTACAACATCCAGTACGGGTTCGGCAGCGACGGGCGCTACGATCTTTCGCGCGCCGCGCGCATCGTTGCCGGCGCCGACGTCATTGCACTGCAGGAAGTCGAGCGTCACTGGCAACGCAGCAATTTCGACGATCAGCCGGAACTGCTTTCCAGCCTGCTGCCCGACTATCACTGGGTCTATGGCCCGGCCTTCGACATGGACGCCAGCGAGCGGCATGACGGCCGCCTGGTCAACCGGCGCCGCCAGTTCGGCACCATGGTGCTGTCGAAACTGCCGATCGTCTGGTCGCGGCTGCATGCGCTGCCGATGCGCCGCACGCTGCGGCCGCTCAACACCCGCAATGCAGCACTTGAATGCATGATCCGCACGCCGGCAGGGCCGGTGCGGGTGTTGTCGCTGCATCTCGCCCATATCGCGGCCGAGGAGCGGCTGGAGCAGATCGACTATCTCCTGGCCGAGCATCGCCGGGCACCGTCCGACGGCGGGCCGTGG
>NZ_RZRA01000399.1:0-4836 GCF_003998945.1 Mesorhizobium sp. M7A.F.Ca.CA.003.01.2.1
CCCCTCGACGACGCCGACTGATGGCGGGCTTCACTATACGCTGACGAGTGCGGCGGGCGCTGTCGAAGGGGTTCTGCCTTTCCCTTGATCCAGCCCATCGCAACGGTTGCAGGAAGCCGTTGGGTTCGCTACGCAAAGACACGTCCTTCCCCATTTCCCAAGCGAGGAATCCATGACCATTTCCGTTGGCGACAAGCTGCCTGACGTGACCTTCAAGACGATGACCGACGACGGCGCCAAGCCGATCACCGGGGCCGAGATATTCCCGGGCAAAAAGGTCGTTCTGTTTGGAGTTCCCGGCGCCTTCACGCCGACCTGCAGCAACAACCACTTGCCCGGCTATCTCGAGAACCATGACGCCATCCTGGCGCGCGGCGTCGACACCATCGCCGTCGTCTCGGTCAATGACGTCCATGTCATGGGCGCCTGGGCGCGCTTCACCGGCGGCGAGGGCAAGATCCTGTTCCTGGCCGACGGCAGTGGCGATTTCGCCAAGGCAGTGGGCCTCGACAATGACCTTTCCGCCAGCGGCATGGGGCTGCGTTCGAAACGATTTTCGATGATCGTCGACGACGGCAAGGTCACCGCGCTCAATGTCGAGACCAAGCCCGGTGTCGACGAGTCCGGCGCGGCCCATATTCTGGGACAGCTCTGAACTTCAGTGCGCCTTCGGCCGCAACGGCGATGGCGCTTGTGGTTCATGGCTTGCTTTGGGGGGATCCTAGCGATGTTTGACATCTTCTGGCGCGCTATCGCGATCGGCGTCGGCGCCACCGTGCTGATGGATCTCTGGGCCATCTTCCTGCACAAGGCGTTCGGCCAGCCACGGCCGAACTGGGGGCCGGTCGGCCGCTGGGTCTGGCATCTCCGTGACAAGGTCTTTCACGACGATATCGGCGATACAGCACCATACGCGCATGAAAAGGCGCTGGGTTGGGCCTTTCACTATTTTGTCGGCATCATCTACGGCATCATCCTGGTGGTGCTGGCCGGAGCGGGCTGGCTTGCCGCGCCGACATTTCTGCCGGCCTTCATCCTCGGCATTGTCACCGTCGGCGCCGGCTGGTTCCTGCTGGCACCCGGCATGGGCGCCGGCTGGGCCGCCTCGAAGCGGCCCAACCCGATGCGGATCCGGGCGCTGAACCTGGTGTCGCATACGGTGTTCGCACTTGGGCTTTGGGGCACGGCGCTGCTGATACGATAAGCGCTTACGGCTGTGTCGGCCTGTCGATCGGCTGCCAGCCGTAGACAACGGAATGCGCGCCGATATCGTAGTAGTTGCCGCCGCCCGCTGGCTGATCTGCTTCTTCGTACCCGAGCCGCGCCGCTCCTGAAATTCAATAGCTCTGGGTCGAGCGCCGCACCTTCGCGATTGCCGGCGCAGCAGGCTTTGGCGCTGCTGCAGGCTTGAACGGGCCTTTCTTGAACGGCGCCATGCCTTCGCGCGCGAGTTCGTCGGCGCGCTCGTTCTCGACATGGCCGTCATGGCCCTTGACCCAGTTCCAGGTGACCTTGTGGCGCTTGTTGGCCTCGTCGAGCGCCTGCCAGAGTTCACCGTTCTTGACAGGCTTCTTGTCGGCGGTCTTCCAGCCGTTCTTCTTCCAGCCGTGGATCCACTTGGAAATGCCGTCCATGACGTATTTGCTGTCGGTGTGAAGCTCGACCGTGCACGGTTCCTTCAGCGCGTTCAGCGCCGAGATAGCGGCCAACAGTTCCATCCGGTTGTTGGTCGTCTCGGCCTCACCGCCGGAAAGCTCCTTGGTGGTGCCGTTGAAGCGCAGGATCGCGCCCCAGCCGCCAGGGCCGGGATTGCCCGAACAAGCGCCGTCGGTGAAGATCTCAACCTGTTTGCTCATGATATCAGGCCAATCCATATTCCGAAGGAGATTTGATCGCCCGGTGGAACCGCATCCTTCTGATGTATTCGGTCGGATCGCGTTTCATCACCAGCCCGCCATCGGGGACGGTCAGCCAGTCGTATAGCCGGGTCAGCATGAAGCGCAACGCCGAACCGCGCGCCAGCATCGGCAGCGCAGCCTTTTCCTGGTCGCTCAGGGGCCGGACGCTCTTGTAGCCGGCGAGCAGCGCCTTGCCCTTGGTCAGGTTGAAGGAAAAATCCTTCTCGAAGCACCAGGCGTTGAGGCAGGTGGCGACATCGTAGGCATAGAGGTCGTCGCAGGCGAAATAGAAGTCGATCAGGCCGGAGAGCTTTTCGCCGAGGAAGAAAACGTTGTCCGGGAAAAGATCGGCATGAATGATGCCTTGCGGCAGGTCTTTGGGCCAGTTGCGCTCAAAATCGGCAAAGTCGGCATCAACCTCGGCCGCCAGGCCCGGCTCGACCTCGTCGGCCCGGTCGCGCGCTGCGTCCCAGAGCTTGCGCCAGCCGTCGATGGCCAGGGCATTCGGACGTGTCATCGAAAAATCGGCGCCGGCCAGATGCAATTGCGCCAACGCCTTGCCGACCTCGGCACAATGCGTGGCTGTGGGCCGCCGCAACGAAAGCCCTTCCAGGAAGGTGATGATGACCGCCGGCCGGCCGGCGAGCGTGCCGATGACGCTGCCGTCATGGGCGGTCACCGGCAGCGGGCAGGACACGCCCTTGTAGGCGAGATGGCCCATCAGCCCAAGGAAAAACGGCAGATCCGCCTTCTCGACGCGCTTCTCATAGAGCGTCAGGATGTAGGAGCCGCTCGAGGTGTGCAGCAGGAAGTTCGAGTTCTCGGTGCCTTCGGCGATGCCCTTGTAGGACAGGAGATCGCCGACCGGATAGTGCTTCAGGAATGCGCCGAGTTCGCCTTCCGCGACGTCAGTGTAGACCGCCATGTGCCTTACGCGGCTCCATTGACGAAGGCCATGTCGGCCCGCGTCAGTTCGACATCGCGCAGTACCCGCATGACCGGAAAATCCTCCGTTTCCGTGGCCGTGATGGCCAGATCGATCGTGACATCGAAGCGCTGCCGGAACGCGTCGATGATCTCGTCGACGATGATTTCGGGCGCCGACGCGCCGGCCGACAGGCCGAGCGTCGAAATGTTGCCGATGTCATTCCACGGAATCTCGGCGGCGCGCTGCACGAGAAGCGACATGGTGGCGCCTGCACGCTCCGCCACTTCGACAAGTCGTCGCGAATTGGAGGAATTCGGCGCGCCGACGATCAGATAGAGATCGGCGCCCGGCGCGGTGTCCTTGACGGCTTCCTGGCGGTTGGTGGTGGCATAGCAGATCGATTCCGCCGCTGGCGCCTGCAGCGCCGGAAAGCGATCCTGCAAGGCGCGGATGATGCCGGCGGTGTCCTCGACCGACAATGTGGTCTGGGTAACGAAGCCTAGCGCCTGCGGATCGGTGGGCGAGAGCTTTGCGGCATCGGCTTCGGTTTCGATCAGGGTCACCGCTCCGTCCGGGAGCTGGCCCATGGTGCCGATCACCTCGGGATGTCCGGCGTGACCAATCAACAGCACATGACGGCCGAGCCGCTGATGGCGCATCGCCTGCTTGTGGACCTTCGACACCAGCGGGCAGGTGGCATCGAGATAGAAGAGATTGCGCGCCTTCGCATCCGCCGGCACCGATTTCGGCACGCCATGCGCCGAGAACACGACGGGCGACTGCCGATGTTCGGCCGGGATCTCGGAGAGTTCCTCGATGAAGACGGCGCCAAGGCTTTGCAGCCCCTCGACGACGTAGCGGTTGTGCACGATTTCATGGCGGACGTAGACCGGCGCGCCATATTTCTTCAGCGCCAGCACGACGATCTGGATGGCACGGTCGACACCGGCGCAAAAACCGCGCGGCTGGCAGAGCCGGATCGTCAGAGGTGGTTTGGTGGTTGTCTGAAGCATTAAATCCGGGCCGGTTGATCAAAGCCGAAATGAGGTGCGCACCCCTGCCCTGTCAAGGGCATCGGTAGAAAGGGGGCGTCGCTCGCATTCATTCCTCTTTCGCGGGGCGGCGAAGCCGCAGGATGAGCACGGCGGCGAGCGTGGCGGCAAGCCCGTACCAGGTGACGGCATATTGCAGATGGCTGTTCGGCAGGTCGATGATGGTGACGCCGCCAACCGGCAATCCGCCTGGATTTGGCGTCTTGTCTGCGTCGATGAAGATCGGCACCAGCGTGAACCCAGCCGGCAGGCCCGCGCTCGCCGCCATGACGTCGCGGTCCTTCCAGTAGAAGATGTTCTTCGCCACATCGTTGTCGGGCAGCATCATCGACGGCTTTGCTGGCAGGGGGTTGCGAGCGAGCCCCGTGACCGTCACTCTGCCGGTCACCTGTCCCTTGGCGCGCTTGGCGGCGTCCTTCAGATCGTAAGGCACGAAGCCGCGATTGATCAGGACGAAGCGGCCGTCGTCGAGCGCCAGCGGCGTGTAGACATTGAAGCCGGCATCACCCTCCCAGGTCGCGTAAAAATGCCGTTCGCCTTGATGCAGGAACGTCCCGGTGACGGCGACGGGCGTATAATCGACGTCCCCGGTGGCTGCGAATTCTTTCTCGACCTCGGCCAGCGGCCGCGGCGCTGAATGAGTGCGCTGGTCGATGGTCTGCAGAAGGCCTTCCTTCCAATAAAGGCGCTGCACCTGCCAGGTGCCGAGCGCCAGCAGGATCAGGAACAGCACAAGGCCAAGGCCGAGCAGCAATGCCGTCCTAGGCCGCGATCGGCCATCGGCTTTAACGGTTGCCTCGCTCATTCGCCGCGATCCAACCGGCCTTCGGCCGCCTTGTTGCGGTATTGCAGCGTCAGCAGCACGCCTTTGATCAGCCTCAGCGCCGCCAGGCACAGCACGACAGCCAGCGGAATCCAGACCAGCAGATGCAGCCAGAGCGGCGGGCTAAGCGTGACT
>NZ_RZRA01000039.1:0-13083 GCF_003998945.1 Mesorhizobium sp. M7A.F.Ca.CA.003.01.2.1
GCGCGCTACGCCTCGGCGCGCTGGCAGACGCTGACCTCCGGCACGCCGGCGCTGTCGGATGCGATCGTCAACTTCGATTGCGAGATCGAGACCGTGCATGTCGTCGGCACGCACAATGTCATGATCGGCCGCGTCATCGATGTCCGGCACGGCAGCGGCGGCTCGGCCCTGCTCTATGTCGACCGGAATTATACGCAGCCGACACGGTTGGGCAGCTTTGGCGGGTGAGCCTGGACGAAACGGCCAGGACCGACCGCTCAGCTCTCGCCGTCGATCAAGCTCTCCAAGAGGTCGAGGAGCTGCTCCAGCTTCTCATGCCCAAAACGCTGTTCGATGTCGTCATAGATGACGCGACGCTCGGGCGACAGGGCGTCGATCAGGGCGGAGCCGGCAGGCGCAATGGTCAGCACGACGCGGCGGCCGTCGCCTTCGGCCTTGTTGCGGGTGATGAATTTGCGTCCCTCGAGCGCCTTGATGATGCGCGTCAGGCTGGGCGGCAAAACCGAGGCGCGATCGGCAAGTTCCGTCGCCTCGACCGGGCCGGCTTCGCTGAGCACACGCAGCACGCGCCATTGCTGTTCGGTCACGTCATGCGCCGCAAGCATCGGCCGAAACCGCGCCATCACCGCTTCGCGGGCATGAAGCAGCGCCATCGGCAGGGAACGACGGGTATTTTCAGGCAGCAAAAAAGAGCCTCCCACGCTTGCGATCGAAACAGGCCTTCCCTCGGCCGAATCCGCCAGCCGGGGCCCGTTCCTGCCATCCCGTATCGTTGCGCCAAGGCCGATGCAAGACTTGACTTCGCGGATGCGGCATGTAATTAACGCGTTAACTACAACAAAGCAATAACCCAGGGAAACGAAGCGCCGTGCCTCACTTCTCCATCGAGTATTCGGCCAATCTCGATGCCAAGGTCGATATGGACGAATTGTGCGCGCTGGTGTTGCGCACAGTGCTGGACACCGGGCTGTTCGAGACCGGCGCCGTGCGGGTGCGGGCCTTTCGCGCCGAGGCCTACGCGATGGCCGACAGCCTGCCGGAAAACGCTTTTCTCGACATGTCGTTTCGCATCGGCACCGGCCGCAGCCCGGACGAGAAGAAGCGGACCGGCGAGGCTGTCTTCGCGGCGGTGAGCGAATACCTTGCCACCCTGTTCGAGACCCCGCATTTCGCCCTGTCGCTCGAAATCCGGGAAATCGACCCGGTGCTCAGCTGGAAGAAAAACGCAATCCACCCGCGGCTGCGCGGCAAGTGACGGAACCCGACATGTCCGACCTGCAAGGCAATCTGAAAAAGGCCGAGGCCTATCTGGCCCGCTTCAAGCGCGATGGCGTTTTGAACCAGATCGGCGGCGAGGCGGTGCCGGCCCTCGATGGCGCGACGTTCGAAACGCTGTCGCCGGTCGACCTCAAGCCGCTGGCAAGCGTCGCGCGCGGCGGGGCCGCCGACATCGACCGCGCCGCCAAGGCGGCGAAGGCGGCGTTCCCAGCCTGGGCAGCCATGCCTGGCGAGGCACGCAAGAAGCTGCTGCACAAAATCGCCGACGCAATCGAAGCGCGCGCCGAGGAGATCGCTTTTGTCGAATGCATGGATACCGGCCAGGCGCTGAAGTTCATGGCCAAGGCAGCGCTGCGCGGTGCCGAGAATTTCCGTTTCTTCGCCGACCGCGCGCCCGAAGCGCGCGACGGCGAGACGCTGCGTACGACAGGCCAGGTCAATATGACGACGCGCGTTCCGATCGGCCCGGTCGGCATCATCACGCCGTGGAACACACCGTTCATGCTGTCGACGTGGAAGATTGCGCCAGCGCTGGCGGCCGGCTGCACCGTGGTTCATAAGCCGGCTGAATTCTCGCCGCTGACCGCCCGCCTGCTGGTCGAGATCGCCGAGGAGGCCGGCCTGCCGAAAGGCGTATGGAACCTGGTCAACGGCCTTGGTGAAGACGCCGGCAAGGCGCTGACCGAGCATCCCGACATCAGGGCGATCGGTTTTGTCGGCGAAAGCCGCACCGGTTCGATGATCATGAAGCAAGGCGCCGGCACGCTGAAGCGCGTGCATTTCGAGCTTGGCGGCAAGAACCCTGTGATCGTCTTTGCCGACGCCGATCTCGAGCGCGCCGCCGACGCCGCCGTATTCATGATCTATTCGCTGAATGGCGAGCGCTGCACCTCGTCGTCGCGGCTTCTGGTCGAAGCCTCGATCTATGAAAGCTTCACCGCCAAAGTCGCGGAGAGGGCGAAGCGCATCGTCGTCGGCCACCCGCTCGATCCGAAAACGGTGGCCGGGCCGCTGATCCATCCGGTGCATGAAAAGAAGGTGCTGTCCTATATCGACATCGGCAGGTCGGAGGGGGCGACGCTGGCCGTCGGCGGCGGCAAGGTCGATGGACCGGGAGGCGGCTGTTATGTCGGCCCGACCCTGTTCACCAACGTGACCAACGGCATGCGCATCGCGCAGGAGGAGATTTTCGGGCCGGTGCTGAGCGCCATTGCGTTCAACGACGAGGCGGAAGCGCTGGCGCTGGCCAACGACACGCAATACGGCCTGACCGGCTATCTCTGGACCTCTGACGTCACCCGCGCCTTCCGTTTCACCGATGCGCTGGAGGCCGGCATGATCTGGGTTAACTCCGAGAACGTGCGGCATTTGCCGACCCCCTTCGGCGGCGTCAAGAATTCCGGCATCGGCCGCGACGGCGGCGACCATTCCTTCGACTTCTACATGGAGACGAAGAACGTCGCCTTCGCGACGACGGCGCACGCGATCCAGAAACTCGGCGGCTGACCGGAGGAAATCGGATGCCCTTGCCCAAACCCAATCTCTACCCCGCCTTCAACATCGTGCGCCTCAGCCATGTCGAGTTGGCTGTCACCGACCTCGCCAAATCCCGCGCCTTCTATGTCGACACGCTCGGCCTGCAGGTTACCGACGAGACATCAGGCGCCATCTACCTGCGCGCCATGGAGGAACGTGGCCATCACTGCATCGTGCTGCGCAAGGCGACGACGCCGGAAGCGCGCGACCTCGGCTTCAAGGTCTTTTCGGACGAGGACCTCGATAAGGCCGAGTATTTCTTCAAGGGCAAGGGCCTGCCGGTGGAATGGGTCGAGCGGCCCTACCAGTCGCGCACTTTTCGGACGCGCGACCCGCACGGGATTCCGCTGGAGTTCTATGCCCAGATGGAAAGGCTGCCGCCGATCCATCAGAAATATGCGCTCTACAAGGGCGTCAAGCCGCTACGCATCGACCACTTCAACTGCTTCTCGCCCAATGTCGACGAGTCCGTCGCCTTCTACAACGAGCTCGGTTTTCGCGTCACCGAATACACCGAGGATGCCGCAACCGGGAAGCTTTGGGCAGCTTGGACGCATCGCAAGGGCGGCGTCCACGACATCGCGTTCACCAACGGCATCGGCCCGCGCCTGCATCATGTCGCCTTCTGGGTGCCGACGCCGCTCAACATCATCGACCTGCTCGACCTGATGGCGACCACGGGCTATTTGCCGAACATCGAACGCGGCCCTGGTCGGCACGGCATCTCCAACGCCTTCTTCCTCTATGTCCGCGACCCGGACAACCACCGTATCGAGATCTACTGTTCGGACTACCAGACGGTCGATCCGGACCTGGAGCCGATCAAGTGGGACCTCAAGGACCCGCAGCGCCAGACGCTGTGGGGCGCACCGGCGCCGAAAAGCTGGTTCGAGGAGGGCAGTGCGTTTGCCGGGGCGGAGGCGCGCCAGCCGGATTTGGCGGCTTCGCCGATCATTGCGCCGTGAGTGGGATTTTGGAGATGTCAGCGTTCCGTGGCGCCCCCCTCTGTCCTGCCGGACATCTCCCCCTCAAGGGGGGAGATTGGCTAGGCCCATGGTCAGCGCCTCTGTTGCAGCGTTGGAAATTGGCGAAGGCAGAGATGACATCCGATCTCCCCCCTTGTGGGGGAGATGTCCGGCAGGACAGAGGGGGGCGCCGTAGAGCGCCATCCTCGCCCACCACCATTGCCGGAGCCGCAGCATGAAACACGCACGGCTCGCCACCTTCACCGTCGGCGGCAAGGCGCGCTATGGCGCGGTCACCAGCAAGGGTGTCATCAACCTGTCGGCGCGCCACGGCCAGTGGCCGACGCTGCGGGAAGCGATCGAGGCCGGCGCCTTGCGGCGGCTGGCGGAAGAGGCCGAGGCCTTCCCGATCGATTTCCCGCTCGACGCCATTGCCTACGAAATTCCGATCCCTTCGCCGGAAAAGATCATCTGCGTCGGCGTCAACTATCCGGACCGCAACGAGGAGTACAAGGACGGCCAGGCAGCACCCTCGAATCCGTCGCTGTTCGTCCGTTTTCCCCGCTCCTTCGTCGGCCATGGCGCGCCGCTGGTGCGGCCGCCGGAATCCCCGCAGCTCGATTATGAGGGCGAAATCGTCATCGTCATCGGCAAGGCGGGACGGCGCATTGCCGAGGCCAACGCGCTCAGCCATATTGCGGCATTGTCGCTGTGCAATGAAGGCACCATCCGCGACTGGGTGCGGCATGCCAAGTTCAACGTCACGCAAGGCAAGAATTTCGACCGCAGCGGCTCGATCGGCCCTTGGCTGGTGCCGTTCACCGACGCGGAGCAGATCGCCGACATCGCGCTGACCGCCCGCGTCAATGGCGAAATCCGCCAGCAGGACCGCACCAGCCGGATGATCTTCTCGTTTCGCAAGATTATCGCCTATGTCTCGACCTTCACCACGCTGGTGCCGGGCGACATCATCGTCACCGGCACGCCGACGGGCGCCGGCGCCCGCTTCGAGCCGCCGATCTGGCTGAAGCCGGGCGACGTCATCGAGGTCGAGGCAGACGGCATCGGCGTGCTGCGCAACAGCGTCGTCGACGAGGAAGCAGCATGACCCCGGAGCAAGTGGAAGACGCCGCGGCACGGCTGTTCGAGGCCGAGCGTTCACGCCGCCAGATCCGGCTGCTCAGCCTCGATTTTCCCGAGGCGACGATGGAGGATGCCTATCGCGTGCAGGCAGCGCTGGTGACGCGCAAGATCGATGCCGGGCTGAAGCCGAAGGGCTGGAAGATCGGCCTCACCTCCAAGGCGATGCAATATGCGCTCGCCATCGACACGCCGGATTCGGGCGTGCTGTTCGACGACATGTTCTTCAATGACGGCGCGTCGGTTCCGGCCGGCCGCTTTATCCAGCCGCGCGTCGAGGCCGAGATCGCCTTCGTCATGAAGGCGCCGCTGAAAGGCCCCGGCGTGACGATCTTCGACGTGTTCAACGCCACCGACTACATCACGCCGGCGCTCGAAATCCTCGATACGCGCATCGAGCGCGTCAATGCGGAGACGAAGAAGGCGCGTACCTTCTTCGACACCATTTCAGACAATGCCGCCAATGCCGGCATCGTCATCGGCGGCCGGCCGCAGCGGCCTGATGAGACCGACATGCGCTGGATCGGCGCCATCGTTTCGCGCAATGCCGAGGTCGAGGAGACCGGGCTTGGCGCCGGCGTGCTCAACCATCCGGCGATGGGCATTGCCTGGCTGGCCGACAGGCTCGCCCGCTACGGCATGTCGATCGCTGCCGGCGAGGTCGTTCTCTCCGGGTCGTTCGTGCGTCCGGTCGAGGCGCGACCCGGCGACACGATCGTCGCCGATTTCGGCAGTTCGGGCACGGTCAGCATCCATTTCGCGAAGGGCTGACGGTTCCGCCAGTTCTTATCAATCGGCCTTATTCGCCATGCAGATAGGCAATCACCACATCGGCTGCGATGGCCGACATGCGCAAGCCGACCTCCCTGGTGATGTCGCCTTCGACGCGGCTCTGCACCCAGCCGAGGAAGGCGAAGGCCCGCAAGGCAGAAAACAGCGGCAGCGCGGCGATGTCGCGCGCCGTCAGTTCGCGCTCCTGCCGATAGCCCTTGAGCAAAGCGTCCTCGATCAGCGGATAGATCGCCTCATCGCGGTTCTGGTAAAGCGCGACGGCAAGGTCGTACATGTGCCAGCCATGGCCGCAATCGTCGAAGTCGATGATGCGGATCGCACCATCATGGACGAGCACATTCTCGCGCACCAGGTCGGCGTGGATGATGCCGAAATTGCGGGCACTGCGTTCATACGTCAATAGCGCGCGCACGGCCTTTTCGCGCGCCCGCAAAACCAGCTCCCGGCGAGGACCGTCGAGGAAGGGCGAGGTCTCGAAACGCCCCCAATTCGGGTTCGCGCCGAAGAAGCCGTCGAAATCCCAGGCATGGCGGGCAAAGCCGGACGGAGGCGTCCAGGCTGCTGTGACATTGTGCATGTGGGCGATGGTTCGCCCGATCTCGGTAAAGATCTGTCTTGCCTGCTCGGGCGTAAAATCCAGCGGCACGCCTCGCGCGCCGACGGCGCGGCCTTCCAGCCAGCTCAGGCAATCGACTTGCCGGGGTTGCATTGAGGCGTTCGCGCTGACAAGCACGAACAGATCGCCAGCCGGCGTGGCGACCGCAGATGGCGTGGCGATGCCGGCCGATTGCAGAAAACCCATCCATTGCAGTTCCGAGCGCAGGGCGGCGTCCGTGTGATAGCCAAACCGGTGAATGCGCATGGCGGCCGGCTGGCCATCGGGCAGACGGATCCGGAAGACCGCGTTCTCGCGGAATTTCAGCAGCTCCGGCTCACCCTCATCAATGCCCCAATGGGCGAGCGCGCGCCTGGCCAGCGCCGTGACGTCGGCTGCCGTCTCGGGTTCGGATTGCGCGGAGACTGCGCTCACGCCTTCACTCCGCCGACTTCGCCAAGCACTTCTTCGAGGACGCCGATCAGGAAGTCGGCATTGTCGCGGGAGAACGGCATTGGCGGGCGGATCTTCAACACATTGCCGTGGATGCCGGTCTTGCCCATCAGCACGCCGCGCTGGCGCATCCGGTTGGCGACCTGCTCGGCAATGTCGGGCGCCGGTTCGCGCGTCTTGCGGTCGTGAACCAGTTCGGCGCCGAAGAACAGGCCAGCGCCCCTGACCTCGCCGATACATTCATGGCGATCGGCGAGCGGGCGCAGCAGGTTGAGTGCATAGGCGCCGACGTCACGCGCGTTGGCAACGAGATCTTCCTGCTCGATGACGTCGAGAACGGCATTGGCCACCGCGCAGGAAACCGGATTGCCGCCGAAGGTGTTGAAATAACGGAAGGCGTTGCGGAAGGTCGCCAATATCTCCCTTGATGTGACCACGGCGGCGATTGGATGGCCGTTGCCCATCGGCTTGCCCATGGTGACGATGTCGGGAACGAAGCCTGCGCGCTGGTGGCCCCAGAAATGACTGCCGGTGCGGCCGAAACCAGGCTGCACCTCGTCGGCGATGACCAGTCCGCCGGCGTCACGCACCGCGCGCATCGCGTCGTCGAAAAAGCCGGATGGGAGCGTCGGAAAGCCTTCATTGGCGAGCAGCGGACAAAGGATGATGCCGGACAGGCCGATACCGTCCTTTGCCAGCGCGGCGATGGCTTCGCGCACTGCGTCGCCAAAGGCTTTGCCGTTGGCCATCGCAGCCGGATGGCGATAGCTGTCAGGCGCCGGCACCAGCCTGACATTGCGGGCGCGGCCGCCGACCGGCGGCATGCGGGTGCTGAGCTGCGAAACCGCCGCGGTGTTGCCATGATAGGTGGCGTCGGTGGCGATGATACCCATGCGGCCGGTGGCGGCCTGCGCCATGCGCAGCGCGATGTCGTTGGCCTCGCTGCCGGTGCAGGTCAGGATGGCGGTCGACAGGCTGGCATCGAAGGTCGCGGTCAGCCGCTCGACATAGTCGAGGATGGCGGTGTGAAGATAGCGCGTGTGGGTGTTGAGCAGGCTTGCCTGCCGGCACAGGGCCTCGACCACATAGGGGTGGCAGTGGCCGACATGGGCGACGTTGTTGTATGCGTCGAGATATTTGCGGCCGTCGGCATCGTAGAGCCAGACACCTTCGCCGCGCACCAGGTGCACGGGCTCGTCATAGAACAATTGCGATTTCGCACCGAGCAGGCGCGAGCGCCGGCTAACCAACGCTTCTTGCGGTTGAGTCATTGCGTCTCGAAACTCCGTTCTCTCCAATAACCGTCAGACCTTCGACAGGCCTGCATCCAATGCTTCGCCGATCCTCGCGACATCCGCGGCGCTGACGATAAGCGGCGGCGACAGGATGATGGCGTTACCGGAGACGCGCAGCATGACGCCGGCCTCGTAGGCCGCCTCCGAAACCAATGCCATGGTCTTCTTGTCGGCGGGCTTTTTCGTCGCGCGGTCCGAGACCAGCTCCAGCGCCGCCATCAGGCCCTTGTACCGGACATCGCCGACGATCGCATGCTTCGCCTTCAGCCCCTCCAGCACGGCTGCGAGTTCGACACCACGCGCGGCCGCGTTCTCGTTCAGGCGCAGCCGTTTGGTCTCGGCAAGCGCCGCCAGACCCGCGGCGCAGCCGACAGGATGGCCGGAATAGGTATAGCCATGGCCGATGGCGCCGAAGCTGGTCTTGTCGGCCTCGAAGACATCGGCGACCTTGGCGCCGATCAAAGTGGCGCCGAGCGGGAAATAACCCGAAGTGATCGCCTTGGCGATGGTCATGAAATCCGGCTTCACACCGGACAGACGCGAACCCGACCATGCGCCGGTGCGGCCGAAGCCCGTCACCACTTCGTCGGCGATCAGCAGGATCTCGTGGCGGTCGCAGATTTCGCGCACCAGCGGCATGAAGCTCTCATGCGGAACGATGACGCCGCCGGCGCCGAGAACCGGCTCCATGATGAAAGCGGCGATGGTGTCGCCACCCTGGAAGGCGATTTCGTCCTCCAGCGCCCTGGCGCAGAGTTTTGCCAGCCGCACTGGGTCGGTCTCGTCGAACGGATTGCGGAAGGTCCAGGGCGCAGGAATGTGGAAGACGCCCGGCAGCAGCGGCTCGTAGTTGCGGCGGAAATTGGCGTTGCCGTTGACCGACGCGCCACCGAAATGCGTGCCGTGGTAGCCTTTCTTCAGCGCCAGGAACTTGGTCCGGTCGGCCTGGCCGCGGATCTTCCAGTACTGCCGCGCCAGCCGAAGTGCCGTTTCGACCGAATCCGAGCCGCCCGAAGTGAAAAACGTCCGCACCATGCCTTCTGGCTCGAACCATTCGCAGAGTTCGTAGGCGAGCTCGATCGACGGGCCGGTCGAGGTGCCGCGAAAGCCGGAATAATAGGGCAGCGCGCCAAGCTGGTCGGCGATCGCTTTCTTGATCGGTTCGCAGCTGTAGCCGAGATTGACGTTCCACAGGCCGCCGACGGCGTCGAGCACGGTGTTGCCGGCGATGTCGGTGACCATCACACCCTCGCCTTTCATGATCACCTTTGGCGGGTTGGCCCGCATCTCGGCCGGATGCGCCATCGGATGCCAGATCGGCTTGGCGTTGGTTTCGGTGAGAAAATTGATGTCGCGCATAATGGACTCCGCAAAAATCTCAGGCAACTGGGACGAGGTCGAAATGGCCGAGCGCCTCGGCATAGGAATGAGCCGGGCGAGCGACGTCGAAATGCACCGTGCGCATGCCGGCAGCACAGCCGCCATCGACATTGCGCCGCTGGTCGTCGACGAAGACGCAAGCGCCGGCAGGCAGGCCAAGCGCCTCGGTGACGAAGGCATAGGCACGCGGGTCGGGCTTGAGGATGCCGGTGTAAGTGGCGTCGATGATAACATCGAACAGGCCGAGCAACGGCAGCCGCTGGCGGAAGTCGGCGCCGTAGAACAGGTCGAGTTCATTGGACAGGATGGCCAGTCGAAAACCGGCGGCATGCACCGTGCGAATGGTGCTGTCAGCCTCCGGCCGCACCACCTTTTCCGGCTCGGCCCCTCGCGCGCGCCGGACGAAGGTCTCCATCGCCTGCCAGTCCTCCCCCACCAGACGGCCGACCTCGCTTGTGCGTGTGCGCCAATAGTCACGCTCGCTGATCTCGTCGGCCTGCATGGCGCGCCACAGCGGATCGCTGCCCGGATCGAACGGCCCGCGCCATTGCAGCGTCCCCGGCGCGAGGCCGAGCGCCTGTTCGGTCAAGGCGTGGGTCTCGAACAGCGTGCGGGTGACGACGCCGCCGAAATCGAGGACAAGCGCCTGGACGGGAACAGCACTCACGCCGCCACTCCCTCGGCCGGCTTGCCGCGCGGAACGATGCCTTCCTCGACCCAGCGGTCGAAGATCTCGAGCGCCTTGCCGACGAAGTCGTCGCTGTTGATGTGAGCGTCGATCTCGTGGAACTCGACGCCGGCGGGAATGACCTTGCGCATTTCGTCAGTGAAGGCGGCCAGGGCTTCCGGCTCATAGAGCGGCTCGCCCTCCACGTCCCATTCCTGGATGCCCTGGGACGGCAGGATGAAGGCGGAGCGGCCTCTGGCGGCACCGAGCTTGGCGGCGATGGTCCTGGCGACCTGGCGGCGATCGTCGGCATCGACGGTGATCGAAGCGATCAGCCTGTTGTGGGCATGAAACGGTCGCGTCGAGAATTTAGCCGGCAAATCCTGCCAGGTCGGCAGGTCGACCATGTCGACCGCGCCGGGTGCTGCGATCTGCGGAACGCCGCGGGCACCGGCATTCTCCAGCCGGTCGGTGCCGGAACTGACGACGGAGCCCGCGAGATGGTTGGTGATCTCCTGCAGGCTGAAGTCGAACACCGCGCAGAAATGGTCTTGGCCGGCAATCGATTCGAAGGCGCGGCCGCCCATTCCGGTGGTGTGGAAGACGGCAACGTCATAGCCGCGCTGTTCCAGCGCCGGCTTCAGCGTCTTCATGTAGCGCAGGCAGCTGCTGCCGAGCGAGGTCATGCCGATGGTCGGGCCTGTTGCCCGCGCCGACACGCGCGACGCCAGCACGATTTTCGCCGCGCCGACGACCGCACCACAGGCCTGTGACAGGACCAGCCTGCAGATCGAGTTGAGGCCGTACAGCCCGCCCGCCCAGAGGATCATCATCAGGTCGGGCGCGACGCGCTCGGGTGGGATGAGGTGCGAATAGGCGATGGTCGAGACGACGAATTTCGGCACGCCGAGCGGCAGGCAAAGCGCCACGTCGAGCGCCAGATCGGTTCCCATCGAACCGCCGATGGCGATGAAGGCGTCAATCTCGCCGTTTTGATGGAGCTTGCGCACCAGTTGCACGGCGCCGCCGGCCATCAGCGTCATGGCGGTGTTCTCGTCACCACTCGAAACGATCTCGGCGATCGTCACATCCACCGCCCGCGCCACGGCGTGCTTATCGTGGTCCGGACTGTAGGGCGGGTCGCCCAGCACGCTGACATCCATCATCACGGCGCTGCCGCCCGACTGCTCGATGCACTGTTTCATGAACAACAGCTCTTCGGCCTTTGTGTCGCCCGTGCCGATGACCAGGATGCGGGGTGCTGTCTCCGAGGGCATCAGGCCTGCCTCCTCAGGGTTTGCAGGTTTTCACCGTTGAGGCGCATGGAAATCTCCCGTGCCGCCGCCCTCACGGCAAGTCCCCGCTCCGTGATCGCGGCCGCCGTCGTTCTGGCCTTTGGCGCCGCCACCGCGATGGTGCCGAGCGCAAAGCCATCCGCCCCGCGGATTGCCGCCGCGACGCTGATCACACCTTCCTCATAGCCCTGGTCGCAGATCGAATAGCCGCGCTCGCGCGCCTCGCCCATGGATCTTGAGATGGCGGCCGGCTCGATCAGCGTATGGGCCGTGAAGGCATCGAGCGAACCCGTCAGGCACGCCTTGACGGTCTCGTCGCGGGCGAAGGCCAGATAGGCGATGCCCGACGCGGTCGAATGCAAAGGCAGCAACTGACCGATGTCGATGTTGACCCGGTTTGCCCATGCTGGATGCTCGACGTTGACGGTGACCAGCCTGTCGACGCCGAATTCCGACAAATGCACGGTCTCGGCCGTCGATGCGGCCAGGTCCCGCACCAGCGGAACGGCCGTCTGCAGGAAGGGAAAGCGCGCCTCGCGGATGCGCGCCAGCCGCGACAGCCCGGCGCCGAGGCGATAGTGCCGCGTACCCGCATCCTGCTCGACGAAACCACGGCCGGCCAGCGCTACCAGCAGCCGCCTTGTCGTCGCCTTGTCGAAGCCCGAGCGGCGCGCCAGATCGGACAGGCCGAGCTCGGGCTCGTCGACGTTGAACAGCTCCAGAAGCGAGATCGCTTTTCCGACCGTACTCAAATTTGCCTCCCCGTTCGGGACAATCATTTAACGTGTGAATTAACTTGACAGGCATCAGCATTGTTTGCAAGTCTATATTCAAAATAACGGTTCAAATAATGAACCAACCGCCAGAGTGCATGGGACAGGCCATTCGGCCGGCGAACTCAAGGGTTTGCAAACAGGAGGGATCAATGACAGCAGTCTCGGAACAGGCGCCGGCCAACAGGCTGCGCAAGAACAGTCTTGGCGTCGGCGCCATCACCTTCATGGTGATTTCTGCGGCCGCCCCACTCACGGCAGTCGCCGGCGGCACGCCGCTTGGCATGCTGATGGGCAATGGCGCCGGCTTTGCCGGCACCTATCTCATCGTGACCGTGCTGCTGCTTTTGTTCGCGGTCGGCTATGTCGCCATGTCACGCCATGTCGGCAATGCCGGCGCCTTCTATGCCTATGCCGCACGCGGCCTCGGCAGCATGGCCGGCGGCGCCACGGCGCTGATCGCCATCCTGTCCTACAACGCCATGCAGATCGGCGTCATGGGCCTGCTGGGCGCCGCAACCGCCGGCCTGTTCGCCGGCTGGGGCATCAACCTGCCCTGGTGGGTGTGGAGCTTCATCGCCATCGCGCTGGTCGCCGTGCTCGGCTATCGGCAGGTCGACCTCTCCGCCAAGATCCTGACGGTGCTGGTGCTGTGCGAATATCTTGTGGTGCTGATCCTCGATATCGCCATCCTCAAGACCGGCGGCGATAGCGGCCTGTCGGCGGCGCCATTCAGCTGGAGCCAGATCGTCAGCGGCTCGCCGGCCATCGCCATCCTGTTCTGCTTCGCCGCCTTCATCGGTTTCGAGGCGACGACGATCTATGCCGAGGAAGCCCGCGACCCAAAGGTCACCATTCCGCGCGCCACCTATTTCTCGGTCGTGCTGATCGGCGTCTTCTACATGCTCACGGCA
>NZ_RZRA01000003.1:0-12136 GCF_003998945.1 Mesorhizobium sp. M7A.F.Ca.CA.003.01.2.1
GGGTTGCGTTGCCCTCCATTCGGATGCTTTCGAATGTGCTGCAACAGGATGGCTTCTAAAGCTTCCGCGAAAGCATCGCTACTATGGCATCAGGTAGTTGACGTACCCACCCTTCGCTGCCCATAGCGCTCCGGACAAATGAGTGAGTCCAAGGAGATCAGCAGGGTCGCGTCGCCAGAGGTTGTGTCGCTCGGCGGTAGCGAAGCCGCTCGCGAGCGCGCTCCTCAATAGCGCCGTAGCGAGCGAGCGGCTTCGCGGCGGTCATCAATATTCGCCGTTCAACCTCGGGCTGCGGACACCAACCTGATTCAAGAAACTATTTGATGACCGATGACACAGCGAAAGCCACGCTCTCTTTGAGAAGAATGCGGATTCCGATCTCTTGCGCGATGACTGGCCCGAGCCGCCGGATCAAGAGGGCGGGGCCGCCGTGGACCCCCTTGACGGAAAGCCCGTTCGTAGGCCAGGCGGAAGCAACCGGGAGACGCGCTGGCGAAGGGCCGCATCGGTTTCGAGAACGTCCACTACCGCGACGGCAACCATCCCCGGCCGCAGCTGGGCTGCTGCCTTCAGGCGAGTCGAAAAGGAGATCGTCCGGGAGGGTGAAGGCGTTGACGAGGTGAGCCGTGAGTAAGCAATCAAGCTCTGATCGGGATCGACTAACACTGTTTCCATCCGACCGATGGTTGACCTGTGATCGGCGTTACCTCAAGCTAGGCAGGCCGACAAGCTCGGTTGGAAGGCGAAGACCTTTCGATGAGCTCGTCTCCGAAATGCTCGAGGCCCACTGCCGCGCCTACAGGAACATACTGGCGTAACGTGAAAACACGATGGCGTCGCGGGCAGGTGCATCTGTCGTGGGGCCATCCGCACTGCCAGGCACGCCCTCTCGGCCGGCATGCACTCAGGTCCGGTCGTTTGGGTCGGCGAATTCACACATCCTGCAAAGCAGAAAACCATCTGCTCCATTCATGCGGTCGACGATTTCGCGAAAAACTGGCTTTTCAAACAGAGCGGAGTAACCCTCATATAGAAGGTTGCCCAATACGTGACGCCGTTCAAAATCCATAGAGCACAGGGTAACGTCGCCGTTTGGAAGAAGAACATTCCGATACTGTCGTGCGTCCACGCAGGTTAGGGCTCCGACCACTGGCTGACGTGGTGCAACGATCTTAGGGTCGACGCTTCCACCCCTACTGCTCACCGGCCGCGCTTTTATCAGGGCTTCGGTAGGAATAATGTCGGCTATATCTGGGTGGGGCTCGCCCAAGGCCACGAATCGGATCAAGGGGATGTCCGCGTCGACGAGTTGACGAACCAGATCGCGATACTTGTCTCCGACCAGGCGGCTGTTCATGTAGGTGCCGTCATCGAAAACATGGACCACGAATACGCCCAAGCGCAAGGCTTGCAATCGCTGCAGGTCCTGCCCGTTCATTCCCACCAGCGTCGTAAAAATCCTGATGCCATGGCCTTTGGCGAAGGCGTGCTCCACCATTTCGGTACAGTCCGGATTGAGCCAAGGTTCGGAGTATCCCGCAAAACCAATGTCGACGGAAGTCGGTACGCGGGCCAGACACCGCTTGAAATCTTCAAGATCCAGATGACTCGCATGAGACACTTTTCTTTGCCGGACCGCGAACTTGTCCTGGGGACAATATGAACATCCTACGACGCATCCCGTGGTCGTCGTTATCTCCAAAACCCTGCCGGCTGTGTTTGCTGAGCGAAGTTCCGGTAAAATCACTGGTGATTACTCCCATCTACTTCCTGCGAAGCGCCACGATGGTGTGCGTGTGCCTTTGGCTTTCTGATACCGCCTGCTGATCTACCGAGGCAACGCAGACATCTACCCTTTTTGGCAGCCTAAGCCGCCCGGTTCACCGATTTGCCGGGCCGACCCTTCACAAACTTCCAGCGCGTCGGACCAGAGACAGCATTGCATCTTTCGAGGCATCACTCGCTCCGGAGATGTAGCCTCAACCGTTGGTCGCTGGCCCGTCGCCGAGATGCGCGCGCAGCACCCTCGAACCCGCCGGAGAGAAGCTTTCTGGATGCCGTCGATCATCCTTCATCGAGCGAGTTCCGTGTTCTCATGCGGGTCAGCCCTCACACTATATTGCCGCACATCGACCAGCAAAGGCCGAGCTAGTGCGCCTGGCGCGCAGTTACTGCGAGATAGGCTTCGAAAAGCCCGACAGGGCTAAGACGCTCCGCTGTATTGAACCCGAAATGTTTTCTGACAGCTGTCAGATTTTGGACACACATCACTCATCGTCAGTCGCTTAATACGGATGGTAATTTCTTCCAGGAATCGGTGACATTGAACACCACCCTGTCATGACCGCCCAATCTCAGCGAAGCGAACTCAGCATCGCCACCAGGACCAAGCCTGAAGATAAATCCGCCGTAGCAGCGTCAACGACATTTTGCTTTCGAAGCCGGATGGATTGCACGAGGTGATTCGCGCCGTGATGCAGGAGGTGCTCGAGGCCGAGATGGACGAGGCGCTGGGTGCTTCGAAGAGCGAGCGCACGCCGGAGCGTCTCGGCTATCACGCGCGCTACTACGGGCGGAGAACTAGCTGCGCACCTACGGCGGTTGGATAATCCCAAGGTTCAAAGCTTTTACAACAGCTACCGTTCTGCTGGTCGCATCCAACTTCCGCATTACATTTTTTAAATGGAAATCTATCGTATTTCGTGATCTGCCTAAAATAGTTCCTATTTCCCAAGATGATTTTCCTTGTGACACCAAATCAATGCACTCTATTTCTCTCGGAGACAGGTTATGAGCTCGTTCCGACGCAGTCGTAGTGTCGAACTTCGTAACCATCCGATGAAACCGCAGCGCGGCCATTTGCAGGTAGGTGATCGCTCTATTCTGCAATTCGCAGTCCGAGGATTGAGCAAAACTCACAAACCTAAAGCTGCCACCAGGGCCATGTAATGGGACGGTAACGCCTGACCTCAAGCCGAATGTTGCTGCTTCGTCCAAGACGCGGCGTCCATCTTCAGTTATGTTTTCATCAGTATACACCTCGCTCCATCGAAAGGGTCCCGCCTCCTTTCGACCTTTCTTGATGAGGGGGTCTATTTTGGCATAGCCCATTCTCGAGTAGCGCTCCTGCCATTCAGCAGGATAATTCCACATCACCACAGAACCCTCCCGGTTCGGCTTGAAAGCCCTCTCTGATGCGAGCGGCCCATAGGCAATCCACGGGCAATCGAAATTCAGCGCAAACGCAGACAACAGTTCGAACAACTGTTCGGATTGAGCGACATCATCAGTCATCTTGAGGAATAGGTCTAACTCCACCGCAATCCGCCGGAGTTCCATGATGTCTCCTTCATTGCGTTCTCATTGGTGCACAGTTTGCTCCAACCCAGCCTCGCAACATCCGAAGTCAACGGGACTCGAGCCGGAGTTCCTTCCGCCACCTGGAGTACCCTCAAGAGTCGTGCCAGCTTGCGAGCGAAGCTTCTCCTTCAGGTCGTCAATCGACGGGGGAGGTACCCAGGAGGCGAACCGACAGCACTGTGTCGGGGAGCGCACAATCCGACAGTCGAGCATTCGATTGACGGAATATGGGCAGGAAAGTATTCGCGGCGCGCTTTTGAAATCAGCACCTAAGTGCCGGGCCTGAGAAAGCTGCATTGCAACTGTACTTATTTGATCGAGGCAAGAACAAGCTCAAAATTCAATCGATACATCGACCTTCTTTTCCAATCTCCCGAGTTGAGCAGCCGTAGCAATCGTATCGACTGGATGGCGGCTGACTTTCTCCAGGCTCGGTAACCTGCTGAATTTGTCCTTCGGATGTTCCCGCTCAGTTGGCACGACTTTTGAACTCACCGTCGTGAGGCGGCAAGAGCTGCCCGCCAAAATTGATGCTGTTATGGGGGAGGTCGAAATTCCAGTTTTGTCTTTTATCGTCTTTGGGACCGAGCGTGTTGATGCGCCCGCTTGGAAACTATGAGACGTTTCCCCGTCCATGGGCGCGGCGCCACTTGTCGCGACGTTTTCGCCTTCACTGTTCGCCTCTGGAACAGGCAGCCGGCCCGGCTCGCGATCATCATGACCGCGATGCTCGCCTCCACGCTGGCTGACGTGTTGATGCCGCTCTATTCTGGCCGACTCATCGACGCTGTTTCTCGTGCTGCTAATGCGGCAGCACCAGCTTCGGATTCAGCTGTTGCAGCATTCTCTGTACCGATTGCATTGGCACTCGGTGGCATTGCCATGCGCCACGTCGCCTTCATTGGCCTGAGCGACCTGGTGTTGAAAATGATTTCCGACGTCGCGACCGAAGCGTTCCATCATGTGCAGCGCTTTTCGACAGACTGGCATGCAAACAGCTTCGCCGGCTCGACAGTGCGCAAGATAACGCGCGGCATGTGGGCGCTCGACCTCCTCAACAGCACGATACTCGTCACGCTGCTCCCGTCGTTTGTCATCTTGATCGGCTCGACGGTGCTGCTCGGCTGGCACTGGCCGGTCATGGGCGTGATCTTTGCTTGCGGCTCTCTCGTCTACCTTGCGTTTTCGATTTCGCTGTCGCTCGGCTATGTCGCGCCAGCGGCGAGCCTTGCCAACCGATGGGACACAAGGCTCAGCGGCGCGCTTGCGGACGCGGTCAGTTGCAACGCTGTGGTCAAGGGCTTCGGCGCAGAGGTTCGCGAAGACGAGCGGCTTGCAAATATCATGACGAAATGGCGGCACCGCGCGCGCCGGAGCTGGGTGCGCGGAACGATCATCGGCTCAACCCAAGGCGTAACTTTGGTTGCGCTCAGGGTGGCGGTGGTCGGATATGCCCTGCTTCTGTGGTCGCATGGACAGGCAACGCCGGGCGAGATAGCATATGTTCTCACGTCCTTCATCGTCCTGCAGGGCTATCTGCGTGATGCCGGCATGCATGTCCGCAACGTGCAGCACTCGGTTAATGATATGGAAGAACTGGTGGCCATCCACAATCAGCAGGTGGATGTTGCCGATCGTCCAGAGGCCAAGCCGATCCGGATCACGAACGGCCGTATCGATTTCGAGAACGTCCACTTCCGCTACGCCAACCATCCCCTGCCGCTCTATAGCGAATGTTCGCTGTCGATTGAAGCTGGCGAAAGGGTTGGGTTGGTTGGACCCTCCGGTTCCGGCAAGACAACATTCGTGAAGCTGATCCAGAGACTCTACGACCTGAGCGGCGGCCGGATCCTGATAGACGGTCAGGACGTCTCGGAGGTGACCCAAGAGTCCCTTCGTTCGCAGATCGCGATCGTGCAGCAGGAGCCGATCCTGTTTCACAGGTCGCTTGCCGAGAACATCGCCTATGGCCGGCCTGGCGCGAGCCAGGCCGAGATCGAGCAAGCGGCACGACTGGCAAGTGCCCACGAATTCATCGCGCCCCTGCCGAAGGGCTATGGGACATTGGTCGGCGAAAGGGGTTTGAAGCTCTCCGGCGGCGAGCGCCAGCGCGTGGCGATCGCGCGCGCCTTCCTCGCGAACGCGCCGATCCTTATTCTGGACGAGGCCACATCGAGCCTCGATTCGGAATCCGAGGTGCTCATTCAACAAGCGGTGGATCGGTTGATGGTGGGCCGAACCACACTCGTCATCGCACACCGGCTGTCGACGGTCCGCTCGCTCGATCGGCTGCTCGTCTTCGACCGTGGCCGCATCATGGAGGACGGCGATCATGCCGCCCTGATCAATCTCGATGGTGGCATTTACCGCCGCCTCTTCGAACGGCAGGCGTTGGAACTCGCGAAGGGCCTGGCCTGATCGCTAAACCGGCTTGCGCGATGCGCCGAGCCGTTGCCGGAGAGGGGTGTGGCAGTGACGAGCGGCGGGCGTTAGGCGGCAAAACCAGCACGGCCGGAACTGTCCGCCAAACGGGCGAGCGGGAATGCACCACGTCTAAGCTTCGGCGAATGCGCGCAGTTACACGCGGGCACCGAATTGTCGCGCCTAACGGCGCACGCACCAAAAGGGCGGGAATGTCGACGGCCCGGGAAGAGTGCGGCCCTCGCCGTTACCCACATTTCGCCAAAGGAAGCGAAGTCAACGCACATTGAGAGGGCGGTGCTTCCCGGCCGGCCGGGATCCCTGTCGCTGGCCCAACCTACCGCACGCTGGCCACGTCAACGGTTCAAAGTCCCTTCGGTTCGCAAAGTCGTCCCCTTGGAGACCCGGAAGCGCAGGAGCTCCGACCGCAGTCTTCGCTCAACTCTGGCCATCTGCTCCGGGATTGGATTCCGTTCCCTTGCTAGCACAGTGGCAGCTGAGCACGAACTCGCCGGCCCCGTGTCTTTCGATTACGGCCAACGGGCTTAGGAAGAGATTGGATTCGCCGGCCCTCTGCGGAGCGAATGAACAGTTCTACAGATCATCGACGTCCGCGAAAAAGAGCACGCAGCCGAAATAGCAGGCCTGAAGCAGCAGCGAACAGGCCAGCGTCGTGACGACTGCCACACGGATCGAATCCAAAGCGAAGTAAACCATCGACGCATTGCTGCACAGGACCAGCCCCACGAGCCGACAAAAAGATGAAGTGCAACGCCGTTCTCCTGGTTTTCGCCAGATCATGTTGCGAGCTCGTCGGCCGCAACATGCGTCTGGCAGTTCTTGGGGCAGACGCGGCCGCAGGCTCCGCAGCCTATGCAGCGGCCGGCATCATCGACAACCATGATCATGCGATTGAGCTTGCCGTCGAAATCGTCGTCCTCGTCATCGCAGGGGCCGAGGATTTCACCCGCATCATCAACGCCGTGAAGATGCATGACATCGCGCGAGCAGACCTTGAAACAACGGCAGCAGCCGATGCAGGTCTTGCTATCGATGGAGGTCAGGTACGACGGCATCCAAATGGAGCCGTCACGGGTGGTGAATGTGCGCATCATCCTAAATTCTTCATTGAAGCGAGTTCTCTCTTGGCAACATCCAACTCGGCATAAACGGCTTGGGTTTTCTCGGCGACTTCCTGTATGTCGGCCCACTTGCCCGGCAGACCCTCGACAAGGTCCTGCAATGCCATCTTGGCAATAGCTGCACGCAACTGGAGCTTTCGGACTTTCTTCCTCATCTTATCTAGGTCTGACATAGATCCTTCCTGGAACAATGGTTTTGTTGATGCGCTCCATCTCGGGCTAGGCTTCAATGGCTGCAGTCGCATCGTCGACCAGTTTCGTACCGGCCTCAGCAAGTTTGCGGAAAGTCTCGAAGCCGAACCGGTGGACGTCTCGACAGAACGCCCAACCGCTGGAAGCCCGCAGGGGCTTCATTCCAATTATTGGCGACGTCGACACGCCGGAGCGCTCCTCGATCGCAAGCGCTACGGCGGTGTAAACATGTCGAGCCTCCACAGCGCGTCAGGATCGGGATCGCCGCCAAAGGGTACCGCACGTTGCTGTTGCTTGGTGATGATGAACTCGGCCAGCAGCTCGGCATCCGAATGGCCTTCCCATAAGCCGAAGGAATCCTGAGTACGAATGAGCCGCAGGAGGCATTTGACGAACGGGGAAGCAAGGGCCTCGTCGTCATTGTTGACAGCAGGGCCAACCGGAGGAATTTCGTTGTTCGTCATTTCAGTCTTCGTCTTCGAGGTACGATTTCCTTTTCCTGCGATGCCCACTCCGGGTCCGCTTGCGTGGCCGACGAATGGCTTGGGCGGGCCAACCCCAAGAGTGCCCCGTGGCCGACCTCGACATGTCCACGAGTGCGAGACCTGCGGCGCGAATTCGCGGCGCACATCGTCTGCGCCGCGATCCGACCGGTGGTCAACGCAATTGAAATCCAACCTTCCGCAAGCCGCCGCCCTGCTGCATCGACATACTTGCTGCGAAGAGAGCTTCGATGGGCGGATTGGCCAGTGTTCAATTCCAATTGTCAGTCCCTTCGCGATTCTTGCTCAGGAAGTGACTTCGTTTTGAGTTTCGGGTGCCTTCTTTTGCGGAGCCACACAAAGATCCGCGTGACAGGCAGGCTCACCCGTGTAGTTGGCCAGTGCTTCGAGCAATGGGGTAAGATAGTACTGTTTGGTGTGGTCCGGAATTGGCCCCAGCCGGTCCACCGATTTCAGTGCCACCTCGATCAACTCGATTGCGCGATCTTTGTTGCCGCTCTCGTAATAATACTGAGCTACCGGGAGGTACCGGAGGTATTTAAACGGGCCATCGCCGTTCGGGGGATTGAGTGCCAGTATCTGTTCCGAGAGCTCGTTGCCCATCGCAAAGCGCTCCGCGCGCGGAAGATGGGAATTGTCCATCGTGGGATCGAAGAGTTGGTTGAGGGCCAAGGCCATCCACGACACCGCGTCGGACGTTTTGTCGATCGCGTCCTCGACCAATTCTCGCATGACCGGCATGCCGGTCTTGATGTCGCGCAGCTTGTGAAGCAGAAGATCCGCATGAATCTGCCGGAACTCACAAGAGTCTGGCATCAAGGCGAGGCCTTCTTCGATGGCCAAGAGCGCCGCCGTCCAATCCTCGGCCTGCATCGCCGGCTCAAGTTTGGCGTATATCGGCCCGGTAAGCGACATTTCGCGCGCTGCAAGTTGGTTATGCGCGATGCGCTTTGCATCGGCGGCTTTCGCTTCATAGCTGCTGCGCCAGCTGCCGTTAAGGACTTTCGGCAAAACGTCATCGAGTTCCGCCGGGTGGCCGATAAAAGCGATGTGGCCGTCGCGGTCGACCACGAACGAGGTGGGAATCCCAATCGAAGAGCTGGGATCCATCCAGAGCTTGTTCATTTCGCCAATGTAATCGAACCCGATACGATAATTCAGATTCGGGAACTCCTCGGTCAGCCAGGCATCCACGTTGGTCCGCGCCTCGTCTGCGGTAGGACCCTGTTCGCAGGCGGCAACTCCGACCGCCTCAAATCCGCTGCCTTCATATTTCTCCTGCAGTTCGATCAAATGGGGCATGGCGTCGACACATGGTCCGCACCAAGTCGCCCAAAACTCAACGAGGTAGACCTTGCCGGGCCGAAAGTTCGTGAGGGGCTCGCCACGCAGCCAGTTCTCCACTTTGATCGCAGGAGCCGGGGACCCCATACGCAGTTCCATCTTGGTGTCCAAAGTCATTCCACACCTTTCGTCTCTTTTGTCGCGGAATATTTTCCAGTCAAAATCGGACACGGTCTCGAGGGCATCGCTCCCTCTGGCTTGCTTCAGCGAAGCTCTCACCGTGTTGCCGCACATCAAGCTGCAACGGAGGTGCCAATTCCCTCAGCTCCGGTAAGCGGCGGGAAATGCTTTGAAATTCTCCACGAGGCCAAATGCGGCCGATTGTCGTGAACCCGACATGTCTTCTGCCGCTGTCGGGTTTCGCCCTATCACTCTTGAGAGCTTGGACGGCTCGCCTGTGATTAGACTGGCCTCGGCCCTCGAGCAGTGGCAGTTTGGCGCCAGTTCGAAAGCGCGAACTCGCCGGCTTGGTCCTCGTGCCGCCACCGCCGCGTGTGGATTCTTGCCCCGGAGTCAAAATTCGCCTCGCGGTTGCCAACGGCGGCATGCGCTCAATGCGCGTGGCGTTGAGCACCGACAGCACGTAATGGTACCAATTAGTGGATGCCCGTCGCTGCCTCCACTTCTCCAGCCAAGCGCTCGAACGACGCTACCTACCCACGTTCGAGCGCGACCGCGGAATCGCAGACTGCCGAACGTCAGCCGTTGCGAAAGGTGTAGCCGTACCCGTTGATCGCCGGTGCGCCGCCTAGATGTGCGTAGAGGACCCTCGATCCCTGTGGAAAGAAGCCCCTCTGGACGAGGTCGATCATCCCTTGCATCGATTTGCCCTCGTAAACGGGGTCCGTAATCATGCCCTCGAGCCGCGCGCACAAACGGATTGCCTCTTTGGTTTCCTCCGATGGAACGCCATAACCCGGGTACGCGTAGTCCATGAACAACACCACGTCTGCCTCGACAATTTCCGCTCCGAGGTGGACGAGCTTCGCTGTATTTTGGGCGATGCCAAGCACCTGCGCCTTGGTCTTGGCGGGCATGGCGGAGGCATCGATACCGATCACGTTGCGCTGTCGACCATCCTTGGCGAACCCGACGAGCATGCCGCCGTGGGTTGAACCAGTCACCGTACAGACGACGATATAGTCGAAGGCAAACCCAAGCTGCTCTTCCTGGGCACGCACCTCCTCAGCGAACCCCACATAGCCCAGGCCGCCGTATTTGTGGACAGAGGCGCCGGCAGGTATCGCATATGGCCTGCCGCCCCTTGCCTTGACTTCATAAAGTGCCTTTTCCCAGCTGCGGCGGATGCCGATGTCAAAGCCCTCGTCAACCAGGCGCACCTCTGCCCCCATGATGCGGCTCAAGAGGATATTGCCGACCCGGTCGTAGACAGCATCATCATGTGGGACCCAGCTCTCCTGGACCAGGAGGCATTTCATGCCGATCTTGGCGGCGACCGCAGCGACCATGCGCGTATGGTTGGACTGCACGCCACCGATTGTGACGAGCGTATCGGCATCTGACGCGATCGCGTCGGGCACAATGTATTCGAGCTTGCGCAGCTTGTTTCCGCCGAACGCGAGACCGGAGTTGCAGTCCTCGCGTTTGACGTAGATTTCCACCTTGTCGCCCAGATGCTTGCCGAGGCGGTCGAGCCTCTCGATCGGCGTGGGTCCAAAGGTGAGCGGATAACGTTCGAATTTTTCCAGCATGCTATCTCCAGCAAAAAAGTACCTGAACCTGCTACGCACCGGTCAGCCCAGGGGTATGGTCGCGTGTTAGCCGAACACAGATTCCCTATACGATCAGCTCAGTCATCAGAGGGTGACCAAAATTGGTGTGGGTCTGAGCACTGATCCTGTCATCCGCGCATCAAAGCAGCAGCACATGCTGGGCATTCGACCAAGCCGGGACACAGCTGAAAATTGCATTCCGCAGTTGATCAGAGTCAGACGACTGGTACCCGAGCTTTCCTGTAACCATCGGCATGCTGGCCCCTGTGGCGAGTTCCACGAGCGCGGCTAGAGGACTGCCAGATCAGAAAGAGCACGCGGCCGAAGTAGCCGGCCTGAAGCAGCAGCGAACAGGCCAGCGTCGTGACGACTGCCACACGGAGCGAATCCAAAGCGAAGTAAACCATCGACGCATTGCTGCACAGGACCAGCCCCACGAGCCGACAAAAAGATGAAGTGCACGCCGCTCCCCTGGTTTTCGCCAGATCATGTTGCGAGCTCGTCGGCCGGAACATGCGTCTGGCAGTTCTTGGGGCAGACGCGGCCGCAGGCTCCGCAGCCTATGCAGCGGCCGGCATCATCGACAACCATGATCATGCGATTGAGCTTGCCGTCGAAATCGTCGTCCTCGTCATCGCAGGGGCGAGGATTTCACCCGCATCATCAACGCCGTGAAGATGCATGACATCGCGCGAGCAGACCTTGAAACAACGGCAGCAGCCGATGCAGATTTGCTATCGATGGAGGTCAGGTACGGCGGCATCCAAATGGAGCCGTCACGGGTGGTGAATGTGCGCATCATCCTAAATTCTTCATTGAAGCGAGTTCTCTCTTGGCAACATCCAACTCGGCATAAACGGCTTGGGTTTTCTCGGCGACTTCCTGTATGTCGGCCCACTTGCCCGGCAGACCCTCGACGAGGTCCTGCAATGCCATCTTGGCAATAGCTGCACGCAACTGGAGCTTTCAGACTTTTTTCCTCATCCTATCTAGGTCTGACATAGATCCTTCCTGGAACAATGGTTTCTTGATGCGCTCCATCTCGGGCTAGGCTTCAATGGCTGCAGTCGCATCGTCGACCAGTTTCGTACCGGCCTCAGCAAGTTTGCGGAAAGTCTCGAAGCCGAACCGGTGGACGTCTCGACAGAACGACCAACCGCCGGAAGCCCGCAGGGGCTTCATTCCAATTATTGGCGACGTCGACACGCCGGAGCGCTCCTCGATCGCAAGCGCTACGGCGGTGTAAAACATGTCGAGCCTCCACAGCGCGTCAGGATCGGGATCGCCGCCAAAGGGTACCGCACGTTGCTGTTGCTTGGTGATGATGAACTCGGCCAGCAGCTCGGCATCCGAATGGCCTTCCCATAAGCCGAAGGAATCCTGAGTACGAATGAGCCGCAGGAGGCATTTGACGAACGGGGAAGCAAGGGCCTCGTCGTCC
>NZ_RZRA01000003.1:12235-35108 GCF_003998945.1 Mesorhizobium sp. M7A.F.Ca.CA.003.01.2.1
GCTTGGTGATGATGAACTCGGCCAGCAGCTCGGCATCCGAATGGCCTTCCCATAAGCCGAAGGAATCCTGAGTACGAATGAGCCGCAGGAGGCATTTGACGAACGGGGAAGCAAGGGCCTCGTCGTCCCCGTGGACAGCAGGGCCAACCGGTTCATGAGGAATTTCGCTTTTCCCCAATTTCAGTACTCCTCTTGAAGGACGATCTCTTTTTCTGCGATGTGTGGTTCGGGCGCTTGCGTGGGCGGGGAATGGCTTGGGCGAGCCGATCCCACGCAACAGTGTCCCGTGGCCGACCTCGAGCACGTCCACCAATGCGAGACCTTTCACCGCGGCGCGAACGCCTGCGCCGCGGTTCGACCCGAGGTAAACGCAATGGAAATTCCACCTGCCGCAAGCCGCGCACTTTTGCGGCATCGACGTTATTGCTGCGAAGTGCGCCTGGGCGGGCGGATTTGCCGGTGTTCAATTCCAATTGTCATGCCCTTCGCGATCCTTGCTCAGGAAGTGACAGCGTTTTGAGTTTCGGAAGTCTTGTTTTGCGGAGCCACACAGAGACCCGCGTGACAGGCAGGCTCACCCGTGTAGTTGGCCAGGGCTTGGAGCAACGAGGTGAGGTAGCGCTGTTTGGTTTGGTCCGGCACTGGCTCCGAATGGTCCAGCGATTTGATTGCCACCTCGATCAACTCGATCGCCCGGTCCTTGTTGCCGCTCTCGTAATAATACTGAGCGACCGGAAAGTAACACCCGAATTTAAAGTCTCCATCGCCTTGCGGAGGATTAAGTTCCAGGATCTGTTCGGAGAGCTCCTTGCCCATCGCAAAGCGATCATCATGCGGAAGATGGGAGTTGTCGATCGTGGGATGGAAGAGTTGGTTCAGCGCCATCACCACCCAAGACATCGCTTCGAACTTTTTGTTGATCGCGTCCTCGACCAATTCGCGCATAAGCGGCAAGCCGGTTTTGATGTCGCGCAGCTTGTGAAGCAGAATATCCGCATGAACCCGCCGAAAATCAAAAGAGTCTGGCATCACGGCGAGGCCTTCTTCGATGGCCAATAGTGCCGCTGCCCAATCCTCGTCCTGCATCGCCGGCCCAAGTTTGGCGTATATCGGCTGACTCAGCGACGATTCGCGCACACGCGAGATTCGCTTTGCATCGACGGCTTTCGCTTCATAGCTGCTGCGCCAGCTGCCGTTAAGGACTTTCGGCAAAACGTCATCGAGAGGTGCCGGGTGGCCGATATAAGCGATGTGGCCGTCGCGGTCGACCACGAACGAGGTGGGAATCCCGAACGAAGAGCTGGGTTCCAGCCAGAGCTTTTTCATTTCGCCAGTGCAATCGAACGCTGTCCGATAATTCAGATTCGGGAACTTCTCGGTCAGCCAGGCATCCACGTTGGTCCGCGCTTCGTCCGCGGTTGCAGCCTTTTCGCAAGCTGCGACTCCGATAATCTCAAATCCGCTGTCTTTATATTTCTCCTGCAGTTCGATCAAATGGGGCATGGCGTGGACACATGGTCGGCACCAAGTCGCCCAAAATTCAACGAGGTAGACCTTGCCGGGCCGAAGGCTCGTGAGGGGCTCGCCACGCAGCCAGTTCTCCACTTTCAGCGCAGGAGCCGGGGACCCCATACGCAGTTCCATCTTGGTGTCCAAAGTCATTCCACACCTTTCGTCTCTTTTGTCGCGGAATATTTTCCAGTCAAAATCGGACACGGTCTCGAGGGCATTGCTCCCTCTCGCTTGCTTCAGCGGAGCTCTCACCGTGTTGCCGCACATCAAGCACGGCAAAGGGCATGCCAACCCTTCTTAGCTTCGGCAAGCGCCGGTACCGCCTTGAATAAGCGAGCCCTAACACGGCCAGCTGACGTTAACCTGAATGTCGGCTTTCGACGGCTCACCTTAGCGGCTGCCGTTTAGGAAGGTGAGAGTTTGGCTGGCCCGCTGGCGATAAGACCGGCTTCGGCGTCCTGGAGTAGTCGCACTTCGGCGATGGGGTCGAAAGTGCGGGAGAGGCTCGGTACCCTTGCAGCCACCGCCGCATGTGGCCCGGCGTCATAATTCGCGTCGCGGTTGCCAACGGCGGCGTTGGGCTCGATCCACGTGGCGTTGAGCCCGACAGCACGTAAAGCTGCATCGTGATTGAATGCCCTTTGCTGTTTCACGCCAAGCAGGAGTCGCGCGACGCTACCTTGCTCAAGCGCGAGCAGAGCGATCTGACGCCGTAGGAATATTGCTCGTCCCGCTTTTGCCGCCAGAGGCGGAAATCTTTCCTGAATGCCACCGCCGATCATCAATATCGACGAATCATATCCCGCTGCCCATTTGTTCGACTCCGAGGTCGGGCCAGCACTCCGTCAAGGGACGGTTGATGAACCCTAGATGCTCGGGATTGGCGCATGGCGCGCGCCGCAGAAGGCTGTCAAGGATGCGGCGCGCTCGCCAGGCCAGCAGCCCAAAGTTCGGATCAGCCAGCCCGCGCTGTCCAAGGCAGGCGTTCTGAACGAAAAGGCGTCGGTCTCGCGGTCCGTCCCAGTACACCGAAAAATCCTCGCCGATGGCGAGCTCATTGCCGATCTGTTCGAGGCGATCTGCGATCGGTTCTAGGAAACCCGGCAGCGGTTTCTCGTACCCGGTGGCCAGGATGACGATATCGGCGGTTACTTCTCCGATGTTGTCCAAGCCGCGTTGCAGCGTGAGCCTGTGCCCTGCTCCGGCATTGATGCAGCGCGACACGTTGCAACTTGGCCGCAATGTGATCTCGCATTGGTGTGGCTCGAGAAAGGCGTGGTGGTAGAGCGCCTGATAGACCGCGCGCAACTTGCTTTCTGAAATGCCCTCGGAGGCAAGCGCGAAACGCCGCAGGAACAGCTGTCGATGCACCTCGCTCATCGCAGCAAAACGATCCGAGAAGCATGGCGTGAACAGCCCGTTTGTGAACGCGTGGTCGTCGAAAGGCATCTCGCGCGTCAAGACCCATGTGATCGCCGCGGGCCGCCGTTCTTTCGGCCGGCCGACAAGGTGCAGTAGCAGCTCGGCTCCCGACTGTCCGCCGCCAACAACGCAGACATGCTTTTTTTGCACCTCAGGATTGATGTGGGCCAACTCAGATGAGTGGAACAGGTTGGGTCCAGTCCAGCCATGAAACTGAGGCGGAATTTGCGCCTGCTTGCCTATGTCGATGACGAGGTTTCTTGCATCAAGGACCGCGTTGTCCGTCCGCACGCGAAACTCGCCGTCAAAGCGGATTTCGCGAACGGCCTCGCCGCCACGGACAAGCGGATTCTTCTGGAACGCCCAGTTGAGATATTGGGCGAACTCGGCTCTAAGCACCCCGTGAAATTGCGCATTGAGGAAATTGTAAAGACGCCCGTTCTCGTGGAGGTAGTTTACGAATGTGTAGGCTGATCGCGGATTGACCAGAGTAACCAGATCCTGGAAGTGGCCGACCTGGAGCTCCGCGCAATCGAAAGCGCTGCCTGGATGTCCTCGGAAATCGACCTCCCGGTCCAGGAACAGTGCCCCTTGCGCAATCTCTTCCTGTATCTGACACGCAAGGCTCAAATTAGATGGTCCAGCACCCACACCAATACAAAAGAGGTCCACTTATCCTTACTCCTCTAGGAGTGTTTTCCAACTCAGCGGCATGTTGACGTCGATTGCCGGGCATTGAGCAATGCGAACCTCACAGGCATGCTTGAGCCGCGGTCCCGACTGAGAGGACAGCAAAAGCGTGTGCCGCCTTCCAGGTCTTGGGCTCAATGTCGGCGGCATCGACAGCGGCGCGGCGTGATCCGAACCCAAGAGCAGAAGGAAAGTGTGTGATGCTGTCGCGCGGCTCTTCCGGATCTTACGGCGGCTTCTAGCGCCGGCCTCCACCCCAGGAGTGGCTGTTTCCCTGCCACGACGGAAGCGGCTCTTTCTTTCGAGGGGCGTAACCATGGATAACGGCTCTTAATGCTTTCGGAGACTCCCATGCATGCGGCGTGCCGGATAAAGACCTGTCAAACCAACGAGTTCGCGCAGTTCCAGCTCGTCTGGAATCCGACATTGTCGCACGCCCGACGATCGGGCAGGGGAAGCTCCGCGGCAGCGGCCCTTGCACACCGCAGGCTGACAGGGACAGCCGCCGATTTGACGCGCGTCCGGGTACTGATAAGGGGCCTTCCAACAGGGTTCGCGCACGAGGCGGGGTCTCCTGGTACACCCGCCCTGTGGCTTGGCTGCGGTCTGCTGCAGCCGTTCGTCTTTACTGCCCGTTGCGGACGATCTCGCACGAGTTGGTTCACGAGAGCGTCGTGAAGCAGTCGAGGCGTCCGGTTTGGCTCTGACAAGCGTCGCAAGATGTTCGCGGATCCAGCCATGTCTCCGCAATCCGACCGGTAACCGACGACGACTTCGGACTGGTTGGCGGTCCTACGACCTGATCGGTGTTCCTACGGAGCTGATCAGCGAGCCAAAAACAGCGGCAATGTGGTCTTCCCAAAGCTCCAGCTCGGCGGACCGCCGAAAATCCGCTCACGCAGCCCACGGCTGCCATAAGCACCCATAACCATCATGTCAGCACAGATGTCGTTCGCGTGCTGGGTCAGCACTGTGCCCGCCGATTTGCCGGCGCTCTTAAGCAGGTCAACGGAGACCCGAGCACCGTGCCGAGTAAGATAGGCAGCGATGTCAGCTCCAGACTGCGCGCCTTTCCCGTTGTTTTGCGCCTTTGGATCGACCATAGCGACACAGACTTCCTTGGCAGCGGATAGGATACTAAGAGCTTCCCGAACCGCACGCGAGGCCTCTACACGCGAATCCCAGCCGACCAGCACGCGTCGAGGCGACAGCGTCGCCTTAACGCCCTTCGGCACGATGAGCACCGGCTTTCCGCTATCGAACAAGCAGCCGTTGACAACAGGAGGTCCGAGAGTCTCATCGTTGAGGAGGTCTCCTCCAACGATCGTCAGGTCAGCGCAGAGCGCCCGCTGTCGTGCCACTTCACCGAGGCTAGCCGGATCGCAATAGTCGGTGTCAACGTCACAGGAAAGCGACATAGCTTTCAGCCTTTTGAGGATATCCGCGGACCGTCTTTCCATTCTGGTCACGTCCTGTGAAAATTTCTCGATTTGCTGAAATCGATAGTTCGGTACTGCAATTGCCTGTGCACGTCCTGTATTCCATTCGGGGGGCGGAGACGACATCAAGAGCAATGGAGGCGGTATAATGAGTACCGATAGGTGCGCGCCGACCTCGGCACACAGTCCGGCAGCTGTTGTGAGGTCCTCATCAGAATGATCAGCACCCGTCACACTGAATATGCTTTTAAATTCCATTTGCCTGCTTCTCCTGGTCTTCGTTAGGAGCGCCTCAAAGCGGCAACACCGCTCTCAGGAGGAAGAGAGAGCGGCACCACGTTCGATCACCGATTTCAGTCGTCCGGCTTCTCGAGCGAGTAGCCGGCCGACCTGACGGTGCGAATGACGCTGCCGGGCAAGGCCGTTTTCAGCGCCCTCCTGATTCGGCTGATATGGACATCGACGGTGCGTGCACCGACATGAATGTTGGGCAGCCAGGCCGCCCCGATAAGCTCGTCCCGGCTGAAGACCTTGCCGGGGGCCTCAATCATAAGCCGCAGCACGTTGAAATCGATCCGTCCGAGATGGATGTCGTGGCCATTACCGCGAACCCGATGGGCATCGAGCTTCATCTCCAGGCCTCCACAACAAATCCAACTGTCGTTTTCAACCCCGTTCGGACCACGCTTGGTCAGCCCGAGCCTCGCCCGCAGGCAGTCGAGCAGCTTGGCCGGAGCCACCGGCCGCACAAAGCTCTCAACGCCTGCCTTCAAGAGATCGAGGTGCTGGTGCTCGGCGCCAGGCGCGATCAGGGCGATGATAGGCAGGTCGGTGGTGCGCGGTTCCCGCTTGAGGTGGGCGCAAATTGCGGACCCGTTTATGCTGGCTGGGTCGCAATCCAGCACTACGGCCTGAAGCTCCCGTTGTTCGGCCAAGGCCAGCGCAGCCTTCGCGCCGTCTGCCGTCTCACTGCTGAAACCGTCAACCTCCAGTATGTGGCTGTAGAGCAGATAGAACTCGGCATCTTGCGAGCAGATCAGGACCAGCGGCTTCTTCATCGGCGATACCCCAACAACCTGGTCGGCCTCGAGTCCCTGGATCGAGGGGACTGGCCAACATAGTTTCTCGGGTCCGTCATGATGGCCTTTCTCGAAAATCGCGCCCATCATGCCAGCGCCACGTGGGGAAAGGTTTCGATGACTGAAATCGCATCGTCGACCAGCTTCGTACCGGCCGTGGCGAGCTTCAGGAGCGTCTCGAAGCCAAACCGGTGGACATCGCGCAGCGTTTTGGACAAAACGACCAGCCGTCCGGTCGTGAAAAGCACCCGACCAAAACCCTCATGGCTCACCTGGATCATCGGCGATGCCATAAGGCCGCAGCGCTCCTCGATCGCAAGCCCGATGGCGGCGTAGTACTTGTCGAGCCTCCACAGCACGTCGGGATCGGGATCTCCGATGATTGGGATCCCTCGGCGCTGTTCCTTGGTAATGATGAAGTCGCCCAGCAGCTCAGCGTCCGCTTTGCGTTCCCACGAGCCATAGGAATCCTGAGAACGGATCAGCCGCACGAGGCATTTGACGAACGGGGTGCAAAGAGCCGCCTCGTCTTCGGCGACAGCTGGGGGGATTGCGGGGTCAGGCATTGGCGTCCTCCTCTTTTCAGTCCTCGTCCTCGAAGGACGGTTTCTTTTCGGCAATGCCCGCTCGCGCCAGCACCTTGCGCAGCCAAGGCGGAGGACACGTCCTGAGCATCATCTGCGTGCGCAAGAGCACCTGTGGGATCGATTGGGGCTCCGCCACTTTGATCGGGTGGATTTTTGCCGCGACAAGCTTGGCTGCCGAAGGGCCGCCAATTGCCAGACAAAACAGGATCTGACAGCCCTTGAGCGCATCCACCTTTGGCGTGATGCGATCATCGCGCTCGGCCCGATGCTCCCCGCTTTCATCGGACACGTCATCGAAGGCCACGGCTTCTACGAGATTCCATTCCTCGCGCGTCACGTCGTAGACAGCAAAGCGCCTGGCCGACCCGAAATGGGCGTTGAGGTCCTGCATGTCCTGAGTGGCGATCGCAACGCGCAATGCGCCCTTACGTCGTTCAGGCATCGGGGCGAAAACCTCACTACTGACCAGCGAGAGGCGGCGAACAGCGTTCATCGTGATATTTCTCGATTACGGAGTGGATCAAGCGCCTCAGGAGTGGGCGCGTGTTGGTTGGCCTGGAAGATGCTGGCGACCTCGAAGATCATGTCGCGGGTGCCCTGATAGAGAATTGCGAGCTTGTGCTGGCTGCCTAGTCGATCGAAGACCGGGAACCCGATGCGCATGAGCGGAATTCGGAGCCGCTCCGATGCTTGGCGCCCGTGCGAATGCGTGACAAGCAGGTCAGCACCGACGGCAAGACTTTCCAGATCGCCGAGATCGCCGATCTGAACCGAAACCGCCGGGACTTTCTCGAGAATTTTAGACCTGTCGGTCGTTGTGACGGCCGCGGCTATCTCGGAGCCGAGGCCAGCAAAGAAGGTCGCAAGTTGGAACAGCTGGTCTGGTTCGGCAGCGATGGCAATTTTCTTGCCGCCGAAATGGAAATGTCCGTCGAGCATCGCGTCCTGCAATTGCGCCCGGCGCCGGCGCACGCGGGCCGGTACCGCCGCGCCCGAAATCGCAGACAGCAGCGACACGAAGCGGTCCGTGTCCTGCAGCCCAGTCAGTGACTGGAACAACACGTAAGGCACGCCGGTCAACCCGTGCAGCGCTTTCGCCGGGCGGCGCATGTGCTCACCGATGGCGATGCATTGCATGGCCGTGCCCAACTCGCGAATGTCTTCGACGCTGGTGCCGCCGTATGTGGTCGCTACCCAGCGGTCAGGAACCGTACCGTCGAGCGAGCCTGAAATGTCGGGCAGAATAACCGGCTTGAGCCCAAAGCTTTCAACCATGTCACGCATATGCTCGATGTCGGCGACAGTGAGGTTGCATCCGGGCAGGATCGCGATCTTCTTCGGCTGCCGCGCACGTTCGCCCGAGCCTGTAATCCCTTTGATCATTGCGGTGACTGCCTTGGCCCAGCCCTCTTCGATCGCGCCGTCAAAATCCGGCGTGTTGGCCAGCACGACCTCCGTACCCGCAAGCTCTTGCGTGTGCTTCAGCTTGATGTTCGCAATATCACTCGCGCAATCTTCGCCACGCGTCTCCACCAGCGCGGTCGTGCACACCCCGATCAGCTTTGGCTTCGTGCGGTTCTTGAGGTTGAGGATGGCTTCTTCAAGATGGTCGGCAGCGCCGAGGATGGTCGCCACCTCATCCATCGCTGTTGTCTGCAATGGAATCGTTTCTTTGAAGTGCCGTACGAAGAGCACGAGCGCGAAGCTTGTGCATCCCTGGCTGCCGTGGAACAGCGGCATCGCGCCGTCGACCCCAAGAAAGGCAAAGGCGGCACCCAGCGGCTGCGACGACTTCAGCGGGTTCACCGCCGCGGATTTGGTCTGGGGAAGGATGCGGGCCATCGGTCGCCTCAACACTCGCTGAACTCGTGTGCCGTCGCGCCGGCGAATTCATCGAACAGGTGCCCGGACTCCTTCTTCGTGCATGGCAGTTCGTCTTTTAGATCAGGCTGGCAATCCCACGGGGCCGGCTGGCGCACCTGAGACCAGACCGGATTGTGAATGGCGAGGTCGATCTGGCGTACGAGTTCCACCATGCCGGCATAGCCGGCATAAGGGTGCTGGCGCTCCTGGTTGATATCGAGCCAGGGCGTCTTGGCCTTGAGCGCAATGAATTGCGTGCGACCGCCCGACAGCATGATATCGGCCCTGTGTTCAGAGAGCATGGCGTACAGCTCGCGCGCAGCCATGTATTCGAACATATGCTTGTCGTGCTTGAGAACTTGTTTGATGCGCTCCTTGTCCTGCACCGTAGATTTCTTGACCGAGGTGCCGACGATCTCGATTCCGATCTCCATCAGCGCACGGACAACCGACCAGGACTTCACACCGCCTGTGTTGAGCAGCACGCGCTTGCCTTGGAGCCTTTGCCGGTAGGATTCGAGTTTCTTCCACGCGATCGCCTCCTGCTGCGCGATCAGCGTCTCCGTGCGCTCGAGGATCTCCGGATCGGCGCCCTTCCTCACCAGCAGCCTGACAAGGTTGCGAAGAGCTTGCGATGTGTCGGAGATGCCATAGAAGGAGCCCTCGAAGAACGGGATGTCCCAGCGCTCCTCCATCTTGCGGGCAAGACTGATCAGCGCGGTCGAGCACACGATCATTGCCGCCCGGGCGCGGTGCGCGGAAGCAATGTCGCGGTAACGCGCATCGCCGGGAATGCAGGCGCGCACCCGGATGCCGAGCCGATCGAGGAGCGGCTTTACAAGCCAGAATTCGCCCGAGAGGTTGAATTCGCCAAGGATGTTGATGTCGTAGGGCCCGGGGTCGTCGGGTTCGACCGTGCCGATGACATGATCGAGCAACGCCTCGGCGGCGAGCTTGTTGCCGAGGTTCTTGGAGCCTGCCAGGCCAGGCGCATTGATCGGCACCACGGCCAAACCGAACTTTTCCGTGGCGCGTTTGCACACGGCCTCGATGTCGTCACCGATCAGCGCCGTTACGCAAGTTGAGTAGACGAAGATCGCCGGCGGCGCGTATGTGTGCTTGATCTCGCGGATCGCCTTGAAGAGTTTCCGCTCGCCCTGCCCCATCACCAGGTCGAGTTCGGTGAGGTCGGTCGTGAAGCTTGTCCGCCACAAGGTCGGCCCTGACGAAACCGCACCACGGTTGTCCCAAGAATTGCCCTCGCAGGCGAGCGGCGCATGGACCAGATGCGCAACGTCGGTGATCGGCTGCAGGACGATCTTGGCTCCGTCAAAGGCGCAGCCGCCGGCTGCCGCCCCTGGTGTCAGCGACTTCGAGCAGCCCTCCTTGCGCGCCTTGGCATCTTTGCCACGGTTCTTATCGCAGGCGGGCTCATCGAAGGCGTCCTTGATTTTGGCGCTGAGGGAGGACATCGCTCAGCCTCCCCAGTCCATTGGGCAAGGAATGGCCTCGGCGAAAAGCCGGCCACGGCTCTTAGCGCGTGAGGTCATAGGAATAATCCGTCACACCCGTCTCGCTCGTCTCGCGATCGAGTTTGTCGAAGATCTTGTCGAGGATCGTCGTCAGCACGCGCAACGCGCCCTGGTAGCCAAAGAGCGCAAAGCGGTGATGATGGTGCCGATCGAAGATCGGAAACATCAGCCGGATCAGCGGCGTTCCGGTGTCGCGCTCCAGGTACTTGCCGTAGGAATTGCCGATCAAAAGGTCCACCGGCTCGGTAAAGAGCAGCGAGCGCAGCGCCCACAGGTCCTTGCCCGCCCAAACCTGGGCAGCCTTGCCGAAAGGCGAGGATGCTAGCAGCTTCTTCAAATCGGCTTCCCATGCCGAGGTGCCATTGGTGGCGAGGCAATGGGTTGGCTCGCCGCCGGTCTCCATGACAAAGCGGGCCATTGCGTGAACGAAGTCGGGATCACCGTAGATGGCGTATTTCTTACCATGCAGCCAGGATTGGCTGTCCGCCATGGCGTCTACCAGTCGGCCGCGCTCGAGGCGAATTGCCTCGGGAATCTCCTTGCCGGAAATCGCCGCGACCTCCATCAGGAATTCGTCCGTCGCCTGAACGCCGAGCGGATAGTGGAACGAGGCCGTCGCCTGCCCGACCTCCTCGCAATAGCCCAGTGTCTTTCGGGTGTTGTGATGCTGCAGCGAAAGCGTTGCCTCGGCGTTGAGGGCCTTCTTCACCTCGTTGATCTTCGTGCCCCCGTCATACATGCGGTATTCACCGTCCGAAGGCGTATCGAACTGGTCAGAGGCATCCTGGATCAATGTATAGGACACGCCCATTACATCGAGCAGGCGCTTGAGCTCCCGGTTGTTGCCGACGCAGAAGCCGTCGAAGCCCGGAATGATGTTGATGGTTCCTTCGATTTGCGTACGCTCCTGACCTTTCCAGAAGTGCTCCAAAATGCCTTTGACCATGTTGTCATAGCCGTCGACATGACTGCCAACGAAGGCCGGGGTGTGGGCAAAGGGCACGTCGAAGTCGCGCGGGACTGAATCTTCGTCCTTGGCGTTCTGGATGAAGCTGTGCAGGTCGTCGCCAATGACCTCTGCCATACAGGTCGTCGACACGGCAATCATCTTGGGGTCGTAGAGCTGGTAGGTGTTGGCGAGCCCGTCGACCATGTTCTTCAGGCCGCCAAACACCGCCGCATCCTCGGTCATTGAGGAGGAGACCGCCGCGGCAGGCTCCTTGAAATGGCGCGACAGGTGCGAGCGGTAATAGGCGACGCAACCTTGGCTGCCGTGGACGAAGGACATGGTTCGCTCGAAGCCGGCGGCAGCGAATACCGCACCCAGCGGCTGGCAGGCCTTGGCCGGGTTCACGACAAGCGCTTTGCGGGCGAGGTTCTTTTCGCGGTATTCCCACGTCTGGGTGAAATCGCGCTGATCGGAAACGATTTCATCGGGGTGCGGACATTCGAAGTTTAGCTTCTTCTCAGCGAGCATCTTTCTGTATTCCGGCTCGCGGAACAGGGGAGCGTGATCGAGAATTTTTTCAGCCGACTGCGGCATGATGATTACCTCTTTTGCATCTGGCTGCGCGGGACGGCAGCTCAGGACGTCAAGACGTTCCAGGCTCCGGCGGATCAGAGGCCGCGGGAGTTCACCGTCTCAGTGGGAGACTGGGGCTGAAGCAAATGTTTATTCGGCAGCCATCGCCCGCTCATCGCCCCGGCTTCTTTTCCAAGGCGCGTGGAATAGGTCCCAGACCGGGTTGTTAATGGCGAGATCCACATCACGTGCGAAAATGGCAAAGCCGTCGTAGCCGTGATACGGGCCTGAATAATCCCAGGAATGCATCTGGCGGAACGGTATGCCCATCTTCTGCACCGGGTATTTTTCTTTGATTCCCGAGCCGACCAGATTTGGGCGAATCCCTTCGATGAATTTCTCCAACTCATAGCCGGTCACGTCATCGTAGATCAGCGTGCCGTTCTTCACGTAGTGGCCGGTGCGCTGATAGTCGTCGCTGTGGGCGAATTCATAGCCGGTGCCCACGATGACCATGCCGAGGTCCTCGTAGGCCGTGACGACGTGGCGGGGGCGCAGGCCGCCGACATAGAGCATCACGGTATTTCCTTCCAGGCGCGACAGGTACTTGGCGATGACCGCATCAACAAGCGGCCTGTACTTGGCAATGACCTTTTCGGTCTTCTCCTCGATTTCCGGCCCAAAATGCTTGGCTATGTTGCGCAGAGAGGCTTCGATCTGGGAGGGACCGAAGAAATTGTACTCCATCCAGGCGACGCCATACTTTTCCTCCATATGCCGACAGATGTAATTCATCGACCGGTAGCAGTGGATAAGATTGAGCTTAGCCTTCGGGGCGCGCTCGATCTCTGCGAGTGTGGCGTCACCCGACCAGTTGCCAACCACGCGCAGCCCTATCTCCTCAAGCAGTATGCGCGAGGCCCAGGCATCGCCGCCGATATTGTAGTCGCCGATGACGTTGACGTCGTAGGGGCCGGCCTCGAACTTGACATCCTTTTTGTCGAAGACCCAATCCCGGATTGCATCATTGGCGATGTGGTGGCCAAGCGACTGCGAGACGCCGCGGAAGCCCTCGCAGCGTACCGGCACGATCGTCTTGTCATACTCCTTGGTCTTTTTGCGAGAAACGGCCTCGGTGTCATCGCCAATCAGGCCGATAGGGCATTCGGACTGCACGGTGATGCCGTTGTTGAGCGGAAACAAGACTTCAATCTCGTCAATGATCTGTTCCAGCTTCTTGTCGCCGCCGAAGACGATGTCCTTCTCCTGGAAATCGGAGGTGAACTGCATTGTCCCGAACGTGTCGACGCCCGTTGTACCGACGTAGTAGTTGCGGCGCTGCGACCAAGAATATTGGCCGCAGCCGACCGGGCCGTGCGAGATATGGACCATATCCTTGACTGGCCCCCACACCACGCCTTTCGAACCAGCATATGCACAGCCGCGAATCGTCATCACCCCGGGAATGGACTTGATGTTCGATTTGACGTCGCATTCGGAAAGGACCTCGCTTTCCCCGCCAGCCTCGTTGCCGCTCTTTGCGACGTTGAGGTGCTTCTTGCGGCGCTTCGCCGCCTTGTCGGGATAATGCGACAGCACCTCTTCGATAAGCTTCGCATGAAGAGCACCGTCATTCTCGTATTCCCGGCTCATGAGTCCCCCTTTCAAGGTTGGGTGACGCCTCAAAGAATAGGCGCCGTTCTCTGCAAGGCGCGCCGATTCATGGCAGCGCTAATGTCACTACTGGGCCGCCGCCTTCGCCGCTTCCTTGGAGTGAAGCTCGGCAAGCATCTGCTCGTCGGTCTTCATGATGCCGAAGTCGAGCAGCATCTCCTCCAGCTCCTCCATGGTGATCGGCGTCGGGATCGTACCCTGGCCCGAATTGGCGTGGATCTTCTCGGCCAGAGCGCGGTATTCCCCTGCCTGCTTTGAGTCCGGCGCGTACTGGATCACCGACATCTTCCTGAGTTCGGCATGTTGGACGATGTTGTCGCGGGGCACGAAGTGGATGAGCTTGGAATTCAATCGGCCAGCCAGTGCTTCGGCCAGATCGAGTTCGCGGTCGGTTTGACGTTCATTGCAGATCAGCCCGCCCAGCCGCACACCGCCCGAATGGGCATATTTGAGGATGCCCTTGGCGATGTTGTTGGCGGCATAGAGCGCCATCATCTCGCCGGACATGACGATATAGATCTCCTGGGCCTTGCCTTCGCGGATCGGCATGGCGAAGCCGCCGCATACCACGTCGCCGAGGACGTCATAGGAGACATAATCGACATCGTCATAAGCGCCATTCTCCTCGAGGAAATTGATCGAGGTGATGACGCCGCGGCCGGCGCAACCGACACCCGGCTCGGGGCCGCCGGACTCCACGCACTTGATGCCTCTGTAGCCCACCTTGAGCACGTCCTGGAGTTCGAGGTCTTCCACCGAGCCTTCCTGTGCGGCGAGATCCAGGACGGTATCCTGAGCTTTCGAATTCAGGATCAAGCGTGTGGAATCGGCTTTGGGGTCGCATCCTACGATGAGGATTCTCTGCCCGAGGTCGACAAGGGCAGCGAGCGTATTTTGGGACGTGGTGGACTTGCCGATGCCGCCTTTTCCGTAAAAGGCGATCTGACGCAGACCTGACATAATAGCTTTCCTTCCTTCGTTCTAATTATCGCGACTGCCCGCGACACAAGTGCCGATAGGCAGCTCGTGCCGCCTCACACCAAGCATCGCAAAAAGCGTACCAGCGTGATCGGCCGATCCCAGAAGAAACTTTGTCATTAAATTCCAGCCGCTTAGACGGCGGCAAAACGCGCGAACGGGCCTTTCAGGCGTCTGTCACGGACACGACAAAGCCGACACAGATTGTCGTGCGCCATCCAAACCGCCGTGTGTCGAGCTCGAAGCGGGAGAATGGGGAAGTTAGCCCAAAGCTGATGGCGAGACCATCGGAAGACATCGGCTCTTGTCTTTCCAGCCTGCCATTGATCGGGCGGTCGCTGGATGAGCAGGAGCCTGGGGCTTGACCGCGGCGCGGGTAGTTCAGGCAGGCTTACAGAGCGGGAACGCCGGCGGCCGATAGACATCCGCGCTTAACCTTTCATAGCCCGTCTACAAGTTGGTTCCGCCGACGCGCTATATGGAAGCCAAATAATTCAGTAGCTTAGCCGAGAGCATTGATTTTTTCAGAAAGATACGTGTTATACGCGTATGAACCGCCGAACCCATGGTCGGCGCCCTCATGCGCGTGAGACCCCGTTGTGGGCGAGGCTCGCGACTGGCTGCACGATCCTAGCCGGCCTGCTTGCCATTGAGTTTGGTCCCGCCGCGGTAGGCTGCGGCATCAAGGGCAACATCAGCTACAACACTGGCAAGAAGATTATCACGTTCTTGGACAGGAATCTTACTGGGAGACACGCATCAACCTATTGAAGGGCGAGCGGTGGTTTTGTTCAGAGGAAGCTGCACGAAAGGCGGGCGGGCGGGCTTCGAGAGGTTAGTGTCGCGGCAGCTTGCAGATCTGCCCACGGGGCCGCCACGATCGCAAAGTGTGTACAAAAGCGCCCTCTCTGCCGAACTGAACAGTGCTCACGGCCATAGCCTCGGATGAGCCCGACTGGCTTGACCTCTGCATGATGAGAGCAGCTTTTACACCAGGTGCGCAGCACATGTCTTTAACGAACGCATCGTCTTCAAGAATATAGAGAGCAATTCGGAAAACCGAGTAGTTGGCGGCGAAGCTAGGAGAAGGTATACACTACCCTCTTGTTACCCCAGAGTAGAACGTGCAGCTGCGGCAAGACGCGGGCTTCGAACCACCTGTCGCTGGTCACCTTTTCTACCAGCGGTTCCATGCGCATCATATTCCGTCGGACTCGACAGAGACGTCTTCATTACCACGGCGGGGCGGCGTGTGATTGCCGGGTTGCAGACAAACCTCGCCGCGACGTATTTGGGACGAGTGGTGTCGGCACCGAATCCCTATCATTTAGACTAGCCAGCTTGGGGAGCGCCGTCAGACCGCCAGACCGGAAGAGGAGGCTTCGCGCCAACTTGTGCCAAGAATGTTGGACCGTGCGGAACCGCTGGGGCGGCGCTCAACTCTGGCGCAGGATGAAGCGTCGATTGGGTGAATGAATAGGGCGCGCGTTCGACGGGTAGAGTGAGGCAAATCGCTGGATGTCTGCCGGATCAACGTCAACCGGTTCCATCGCCACCATCCACTCGACGTTTTCGGTGCACGGCGGCGTCGTCAGTGAGCCCTCATAAGTCCAATAGCCAAGCGAGGCTGGCAGAAGCCAGTTGGGATTCACCTCGTCGATCGTCACCTCCCCATTCGGCAGTTCGGGAAAGGCCGCAGCAAGGGCAGCAAAGCTGGCATTTGTCGCGCCGGGCGTTAAAAAGACGCCCAGCACGCCCAGAGTACCACTTTGCGTGTCCTTGTGAACGAAATGCACCTCCATCGGGAAGCTCTTGCCCGCCACGTGATGTTCGCTTGGCGCATGGAAATGGAACTGTACCAGTTCGTAGACACGATCGCCGCGGGTCAGCGTGCTGCCTTGTGGCATATTGATTTGAATGGTGTGGCCGTTGTTCACCATATTGCCGCCGCCCTTGTGCCAGCCGATGGCGATATGCGGGATATCCGCCTTGACCGCGCTGTTGATATTGATCGGCGATTGCTGCGTGCCGGCAGAGCATACGAAATTTTCCTTATCCAGATCAGCCCAGTGCTCCGGTCCGACCGGACCGGTGTACCCCCAATGGGCACTGGTCGCTTGGGCGGCTTGAACGCAAATCCGGCATGCGCCGAGCGCAACCAACCCTTTGATCAGGTGACGACGATACATATTACTTTTGCTCCTCTTGCGAACTGATGTTGGTGGCTGCCCTAATGGACGCGTGATGGCCAATCGGCGCGGCCAGTATTGTCCTTTGCAACTGATAGATGCCCGCACGCCTTGGCGTGCTTTCATAAGTGCGGCTGCCGTTTCTCGGCTGGCCGGCTTCTGCAGCCCGCAACGGGGGCAGTTTCAACCAGCTAAACGATAAAAAATTTTAGCAGACCAGCGCTTGACCCCCGCCGCAAAGGCACAGGCGAAGGTGATCACTGCGCGGCTGCCGTTCGCGCCGGAGGCCGCATCGCTATACTTTACACTCGCTGCCCAAGGAGACGCAGGCGACCCCAATACGTTTTCATCGCTACTCCCGACGCAGCCGACCCACGCCACGAAAACGTTGCTATATTTCACGTTGGGCCAATGAGGAAATCGATCTTCTTTATGGAAGGCATTTGCGCAATGGATGCATTCCCATGCTGACAGTCGTGCGTCAGGCCGGACAATGAGATACATCGATAAGAGCTGGACAAGGATGAGGGGATGACGTGCTTGCGACGGAGCAGGTGGGGCGAGAAGGCCAGTTCTTGCGGATTTCAACTTTGCGTGACGACAGCTCATCGGAGTCAAGGTGACACACGCCGGCAGCGGGGTGTCCGGGCGGTTTCCAGCCGCACAATCGCGAGACCGCTGACGCGAACAAAGCTCGGCTGTACTCGGCACGCGAAGAGAGCCTGCCAAGCCGTTGGAGCCCGGCCTTCCGGTGCGACGCAAGCCACAGACTAGACCGCCCTCTTGTTACCCCAAAGCAGAACGTGCAGCTGCGGCAACACGCGGGCTTCGAACCACCTGTCGCTAGTCACCCTTTCGACAAGCCATTCCATTCGCATCATTATTCCGTCCAAGTCGACAGAGGCGTCTTCACTGCCAGGGAGCGGCGGCGTGTGATTGCCGGGTTGCAGATAGATCGGAAGGTGCGGATATCTCGCCGCGACTTCTTTGGCGTAGGCATAGTCACTCTCGTCGAAAACGACGAGCTTGAGCACGATTTGCGGCTTCTCTTGCGCCGCTTCGAGGCATGCATCAAACGCAGCCCAACGGGTCGTCATCTCGCTGGACGGCGGCTTTGGGCTAAGGGTCAGCACGTCAAGATCCGCAAACCACTCCCTCACCACGGAACCCTGCGTTTCCAGTGCAAAACGATAGCCCTCGCGATGGCCTCGTTCTATGAGGGGACCGAACGGCTGAATGGCCGGGTTGCCGCCTGACAAGGAGACCATAACCGGCCTGCCGCCGGAAAGCGCATGGACGGTTTGCCACACGGCATCGATCGGCATCGGTAGCCATTCATGGCGATACTGATTGTCCACCGCGTGAAGGCTGTCGCACCATGAACAGCGATAATCACATCCGCCGGTTCTGATGAACACCGTCGGCAAGCCGATGAGCACGCCCTCGCCCTGGATAGTCGGCCCGAATATCTCGCTCACACGGATTGCGGGATGCATGTCGGTCACGGACGGTATTCCGCCCAAGTTTTCGGTGTTTCGCTAACGCGCACGGCCGCGGTCTGCGGCAGACGTGCCTTGCACCATTCATAGAAATGTCTGGCCAGGCATTCCGCCGTGACCTTCTCATGTCCCAGCACGTCGTTGAGGTGCCGATGGTCGAAGCTCTCGTCAATGTAGCGTTTGAGCGGCGCCAGATCGTGATAGTCGCGCACGAAGCCGTGGGCGTCCAGTTCCTTGGCCGACAGCTCCACTACGACGACATAGTTATGCCCGTGCAGGCGCGCGCATTGATGGTTGGGAGGCAAGGAGGTGAGCTGATGCGAGGCCGAGAAGTGGAATTCCTTGCTGATGTGGAACATTACGCGCGCCTCCTGCGCAGCGCCTCAAGCCAGAAATCGGCGTCCTCGTAGTCGGTGGGATCAGCGTGCCCGGCGAGATGGAACGCTTCGCGCCGCTCGACGCAGGTCCCGCATCGTCCGCAGTGACGCACGCCGCCCTTGTAACAGGACCAGGTCTCAGCAAACGGGGTGCCGTATCTTGCGCCATCCGCAACAATGTCAGCTTTTCCGAGATTCACATACGGTGCATAGAGGCGTATCTGCGCATAGCCGTCGAGCGCGCGGTCTTGCATTGTCTGGAAAGCTTCAATGAAGGCCGGACGGCAATCGGGATAGATGAAATGGTCCCCACCATGCACGGCCGCCGCCACCGCTTCGGCGCTGTGGGCGGCGGCGAGACCGAAGGCGATTGCCAACATGATGGCATTGCGGTTCGGCACCACCGTAATCTTCATCGTGTCTTCGGCGTAGTGGCCGTCCGGCACGTCGATACTGCTAGTCAGCGCTGAGCCGGAAAGGCCACGGCCAATTTCGCCGATGTCGATGATCTGGTGCGGGACCTTCAGTCGCTGCGCGCAAAGAGCGGCGAAGCCCAATTCCTTCCTGTGCCGTTGGCCATAGTCGAAAGATAGAAGGCCGGTGAGTTCGTGCTCCGCTGCCACCATGTGAGCAAGGGAAACGGAGTCCAATCCGCCAGAGCAGACGGCGAGAGTCTTCATCATTGGTATCCTTGTTTTGACCGGGTAAGGCTGCGACCGGAGATTTCTCTGCGCCCCCACTACTCCAGCGACTCAGTTTTGTGAACCGGGAGAATTTGCGCTCAGCCCGATTGGAACGGGAGTGCGTCGCGTCCAACACGCGTGATCAATAAAAGTTGAGCGCTTCAGCAGTTTGTTTCGCATCGCGCCAACTTTCGCAACCTGCTGTCCGATCGTCGACTTCGAGACAAGGTGATGTTCGGCCGACATCGGCTGACTCTTAATTAAGCCGCAGAACACATGTTGGCTTTCTGGCCTTCGCTTGTGCGGTTGGCGAGGGCGACATGGATGCCAGCAAATTTGACATTGGCGACATCCGCCTGGAGAACCCTGCGCGGCGCGATTGAGGCCGCAGGCGAGCCTGCTCTAACTGCCGCCCTACAGTCCCGACTTCAATCCGATTGAGAACGCCTTCGCCCAACCTAAGGCGCTGCTGCGAGCAAAGGCCGAGATAACCATCAAGGCTCTATGGGACTGACGTTGCCCCAGCAGTTTTGAGTTCGTTTCCGGCGTGGGTTGTGCCCTGCTGGGCGGGTGAAGCGACGGGCGCTGGCGCGGAGCCTTTGGCATAGCGCAGCGCGAGCGACCGTCGCGGATTGAAGGTGCTGGCGAACTTGGCCGGGGTCTGCCAGGGGGGAGTGCGGCCGCGCGGTGTTGTAGTCGGCGTGCCACAGGGCGATGGCTACGCGCGCCTGAGCCAGCGAGGTGAACAGCGTCTCGTTGAGCAGTTCATCGCGCAGTCGGCCGTTGAAGCTCTCGATGAAGCCATTCTGCATCGGCTTGCCGGGCGCAATGTAATGCCATTCGACGCGGTTCTGATCCGCCCAGGAGAGGATGGCGTTCGAGGTGAACTCGCTGCCATTGTCGCTGACGATCATCCTGGGCCGGCCCCGCTCGGTGATGAGCCGTCCAATTCGCGGGCAACCCGCATGCCCGAGAGAGACGTATCAACGATGAGTGCGAGGCACTCTCTCGTGCAGTCGTCGACGACGGCCAGGATGCGGAAGCGGCGCCCGTCGGTGAGCTGGTCCGATACGAAGTCGAGCGACCAGCGCTCGTCGGGCCTCAGCGGCACCAGCATCGGCGCCCTGGTCCCGATCGCCCGCTTGCGGCCGCCACGGCGGCGACGGCGAGCTTCTCCTCCCGATAGAGCCGGAACAGCTTCTTGTGGTTCACGACCAGGCCCTCCCGCCTCAGCATCACGAGAAGACGCCGGTAGCCGAACCGGCGACGCTCCTGCGCGATCGGCCTTCATCCGCTCGCGAACCTCGCGGTCGTCCGGCCTGCTGGTCTGGTAGCGAACCGTCATGCGGCAACAGCCGATGGCTTTACACGCCCGCCGTTCGCTCATCCCGAAGCCTTCCTTCAGGCGAGCGACAGCTTTCCGCTTGGCGGCGGGCGTCACCATTTCTTTCCCACAAGGTCCTTCAACGCGGCATTGTCGAGCATGGCGTCGGCCAAAAGCCGCTTCAGGCGCGTGTTCTCGTCCTCCAGCGCCTTCAGGTCGCCGAGCCTCGGTGACATCCATCCCGCCGAAGCGGGCCTTCCAATTGTAGATCGAGGCGTCGCTGACCCCGTGCTTGCGGCACAGATCGCCAACCGATACCCCGGCCTCGTGTTTCTTCAAAATTCCGATGATCTGCTCTTCAGAGAAGCGGCTGCGTTTCATGTCCTGGTCCTCTGGATGGGCCAGAACGAACTTCAAACCGGATTAGATCAGAGGGGCAAGGTCAGGACGCCTCGGCGCGGTCGTCGACCTCTTCACCCCAGCCGAATGTGCCAACTACTTCAAAGCCGCAGGATATGACCTGGATCAGATAGGACGTGCTCCAATGGTTTACACCTGACACAGGAGTCCGGCCCCCACAACCGTTTCGCAATGAGGAGCAGCGCTGCCGCTGCTCCTCCAATCACACGACGGATTCACGATGCGGCAACTCGAGCCATGATTTCGGATCCAATGGCCGATGCGGTGTATAGTGAGGCATCCAGCGGCAAATCCCCAAATGCCAGTTGACACAGAAGATAATTAGCACCTGCCTCTTCCAGCTGATCAAGGAGAGCTTTTCGGACAGAATCTGCCGTTCCCACGACGCACAATTCACTTTCAATTGCTGCATCGAAGTTCAAAGGCAAGTTTGGTGGAGTGGAAATGGCATTTAGTTCGTATAGAAATTTGAAGCTATTGAGCCATCGTTCATAGGCAGGTGCTGCGAGCAAATACGCATCTGTTTCAGAACGCCCTATCACCACCATTCGGAGCAATCCAAGAAATGGCGCTTGCTGGCCAATGTCAGCATCGTGAATTCGGGCGGCGCGGAACGCGTCGGTAACGCTGCGAACAGAAGTGGAAGGTCCGACGCAGGCGATGTTTGCCCCATTCGCAGCGGCCCAGCTAGCCGGCTCGGGTCGATTGGTGGCGATCCATGTCGGCGGACGGGGATATTGGTGAGGTCTCAACGTCAGCGGAACATCTTTCAACTCAAAGTGGCGGCCCTGATAAGAAAGCGTCCCGCCTTTCATCGCATTGATGAGAATCTCACTGGCCTCCGCATACTGTTCTGGTGCTGCTTCTACAGCAACCCCGAAGTATCCCAATTCAGTGGGAGCAGAGCCGCGCCCTATGCCGAGTTCAAGCCTGCCGCCGCTCAACTGATCAAGCATGCAGATCTCCTCGAAGGCACGCAGCGGATGATAGAGCGCAAGTAGCATTACCATGGGACCAACACGAAGACTGCGGGTTCGCTGGGCGACGCTCGCTAAGAACAAATTCGGTGATGGACCTCTGCCATGCGGCGTACAGTGGTGCTCGGCGAGATGATACGCATAAAAGCCATAGCCATCGCACGCTTCTGCTAGGCTCAGCCGATCTGCATATTGTTGTGCGATGTCATCGCCGTTTTCGTCCAGATGATCGAAGATGCCGAAGGTCAGGCCCGAAGCGGAAATTTTCTTCAATTAATTGTTCTCCAAATTACCTATATTTATTCGCTAATCATCATAGCTCACGACATATCATTACTTGATGCTTAATGTGAATCGACTTCATGCTTGTGAGCACCGCGATCCTTCTTAAAGTTCATACAGACGCGTTCGGCGGCAGCAAGGAATTTGTCCATCTGCTCTGTGGTGCCAATGCTGACGCGAATACAGTTCTTCAAATCTACGTCAGGAAAGCTGGCGATGAGGATCGCCTGCTCTTTCAACGCGGCTTGCCAGCATGAGCCCTCCTGTCCCGCCGGCACACGGGCCAGCAAAAAGTTTGCGTGGGAGGGTGTTACGGAAAAGCCAAGTTGCAACAGCGCCAGGGTCACTCGCTGTCGTTCATGCTTGATGTGCCTGTGGTTCTCTTCGTAGGCGTGGCGATGCGCAAGAATGCTTTTCCCGACCGCCTGCCCGATCACGTTCATGTTGAAGACATTCTGGATGTTGCGCAGCCTGCCAATGATTTCTGGGTGACCGAAACCGAAGCCGACTCGCACGCCAGCGGCAGCATAGCTCTTTGAAAAAGTCCTCAAGATCAAAAGATTCGGATGTCTATTGACGAGGCGCAGGGCATTGTCGGGTGCGAAGTCAACGTAGGCCTCATCCAAGACGACCAAGCGATCTGCTTGCTCCACAAGGCGTTCGATTTCGGCCACCGGCACGAATGTTCCGGTCGGATTGTTCGGATTAGCCAACAGAATGAACTTCGCGTCTTTTGCGGGGCCGGACAGCAGTTTTTCTATCGGCAGGGGATGAGCTTCGCTCGATGCGATTTCGAGAAACTCGGCACCCTGCAACATGGCAAG